>JAEYZO010000533.1 GCA_023428035.1 Pseudomonadota bacterium
GATCGGTGGCGCCGGGTGGTCGCGACGGCGTGGTGCCCGAAGGCGGGCCTGACCGCGGAGGAGTTTCAGCTCGTCCTCCGCAAGCTCGCGTCGGAGAGCGATCGCTTCGAGTTCCTCCTGACCGGGCGGGACCGGGAGTAGCCCGGGAAGCGACCTCTTCCCAGGCGCGGCACACGCGCGCCGCTCCACGCCCGCGAGCGCGAGTCGGTGTACCTCATCGCCGACGCGCCCACACGACGCGAGGCTACACCGGCAGCAACGGCGCACGAGGGCGGGTGTCCGGGGGAGGGGCGGGGCGGCGACTACGTGTGAGAGGCGATCATCGCCGCGAGTCTGGACTCGACTTCGTGGAGCGGCATGAACATCCCCGTCGAAGACTCTGCGTGGGTCGGTTCTTCGGCGACGGCGAACCCGAGCTTCGCGTAGAAGGCCACCGCGCCGGGCTTGGCGTCGACGAAGACGCCGACGCACCCGAAGCCCTCGGCCTGGGCGACCGCGGCCTCGAAAGTGGTGCGTACGAGGCGGGTGCCCACTCCACGCCCCTTCCAGCGCTTGTCTGTGGCCATGCGCGCGAGGAGGAGCACCGGCGCGGGATAGCGAGGGAGCTCAGGCAGCGACCCCGTGAGCAGCTCGGCGCGCACCGAGCCCGCGACCACCGTGAGGAAGCCCGCGACGCGCCCCTCGTCGAGCGCGAGCCAGGTCGCGCTTCGTCGGGCGGCGTCGTTGTCCTTCGCGTACCGCTTCAGGTAGCCGTCGAGCTTCGGCTCCCTGGAGCGGAACCCGCCGAGGAGGTCGCTCTGGCGCAAGCGCCGGACTTCGATCCCCACGGTCACCCCCCGACGAGTCGGACGAAGTTCTCCCAGCCCTGGGGCGACAGCGCTCGCTCCCCGGGGTTCTGCATGTCGTCAGGGATGGGCGCGAGCGCCTGGGCTTCTACTGCGGCGAGGCTCTTCATCAGGAGCCTGTCTGCCCGGACGCGTTCGACGAGCTCCGCCGGAGCCGCGTGAAGGATCGTCATCGCCGTGTCGTCGCCGCGCTCCTCGCGCTGCGCGGCGCACAGGTAGCGCGCGACCAGCTCCACGGAGTCTTCGTGCCGTTCGATCGCCGCCGCCGTGAGGGCGAGAGCGATGCATTCCTGAGGGGTACGGAGGTCGGCGCGCGCGATCGCGAGGTCAAAGGTCTCGTTGGCCTCGTCCTCGCGGCCGACCCGCGCGTAGCAGACCGCGAGGTTCAGTCGCATGAGGAGCGCGTCTTCTCTCAGCGTTCCAGAGACGGACGCCGCCCGTAGCAAGTGCGGGAGCGCCTCATCTGCTCGATCCGTATCGAGCAGTGCCTTGCCGAAGTTGGTCACGGGCCCTGGTTCATTCGGCGCCAGGAGATACGCACGACGGTAGGCGTCGAGCGCCTTCTCCAGTAGGCCGCGGCGGCCCTCGATCATCCCTTCGAGGGTGTTCAGGACGACGAGCCCCTCGCGGTCCGCGTGTCGCTTCGCGTCGATGACCTCGGCGAGCATGCGCCTCAGGGTGAATTCGTCGATGACCTCATCCCAAGCGCTCAGGCGGGGGCCGTACCTCTCCTCGAGATCCTGGGCCTTCGTCTTCGGCTGGGGGGCAGGCATCGTCCAGGTCTCGCCGTGCTCGGTGCGCGGTCGGGTTTCTATGCACCCTGGGGTGCACCGCGCGCAACTGAGGAGAAGGCTCTCGGTCGCGTAGGCAACGTGGGCTGTGACGGGGTCGACCGCAGCGTCCAGGAAGATCGCAGAACTTCCACGCGAGCGCTGGTTCACAAGGATGATCCGTCACCCCTCCGCGCGGTGGCGGTTCTCGATCCAGCTCCGCGGCACCTCCACCCGCTGCGCGGGGGAGTAGGTCGGCACCGGCAACGGCGGCAGCGCCCCTCCGTCGATGGCCGCCGCCGCGCCCTCTCCGAAGCGCGGCACCACGAGGAACACCGCGGGGCCATCGTCCCTGCGCGTCGCGTCGAGGAGCGACTGCAACAGCTTCGACAGGTCGAACCTCGCCGCGAGACCGAGGTCGCTCAGCACCAAGGGCGCTCGCTCCGTCGACCACCGCTGCTCCACCCGCTCGGCCGCCGAGAGCACCAGCTTGCGAAGGCGGTCCCAGTCCTTCCCGCCGGGGCCCGCGGCGTCGGCCGAGGTCACCACCGCGGGGTTGATCTTCCGCTCCACCACCAGCGCGTCGACCTCCGCCAGCAGCGCCGCGTCGAGCGAGCGCGCCCGCGTCTCCAGCCGCTCCGCGAGGCGCTCCGCGAGCCTCGGCACCGCGCTCGTCTCCGCGGTGAACACCCGCCAGTCGCCGCGCCGCGCCGCCACCCGCAGCGCCTCGTCGAACTCCCACGCCTCCTGCGCCTCGGGCCCCCGCTCGGCGCCCCCGATCACGCGCAGCGACAGGGCGTCGAAGCGCGCCTCGTCGCGCGGCTCGTCCACCGGGAAGCGCAGCACGCGCACCCCGTTCACGCGGCTCTCGCCCGCGGGGTAGTGGTCGGCCCACGTCCGGTAGTCGAGGGCGCACGTGGTGAGGACGGTGACGTCCAC
>JAEYZO010000570.1 GCA_023428035.1 Pseudomonadota bacterium
GGGCGCGCGCGGGGCGCACACCACGGCGAGCTCTCCCACCGCGAGCTCACCTACCCGGTGCACCGCCGCGAGCCGCACCCCCGCGACCTCCGCCTCGATCTCGCGCGCCACGCGCTCCATCTCCGCCGCGGCCATCGCGGGGTAGGCCTCGTAGTCGAGCCGCGTCACGGCCCTGCCCTCGCTCAGGTCGCGCACCACCCCCACGAACACGCTCACCGCGCCCGCGCCCGGGTGAGCCACCGCGGCCATCACCGCGTCGACGCTCAAGGGACGCGACCACACCTCGAACACGCTCAGCCCTCCCGCCGCCAGAGGCCCGTGCGCCCTCCGGACTTCTCGATCAGCGCCACCTCGGTGATGGTCACGCCCCGCTCGAGGCCCTTCACCATGTCGTAGAGCGTGAGCGCCGACACCGCCGCGGCGGTCATGGCCTCCATCTCGACGCCGGTGCGGTCGCGGCACTCCGCCGTCGCGGTGATCTCCGCCCCCTCGTCGGTCCACCGCAGGTCGACGTTCACGGAGGTGAGAGAGAGCCCGTGGCACAGCGGGATCAGCTCCTGCGTGCGCTTGGCCGCTTGAATCCCCGCGACGCGCGCCACCGCGGCGACCTCTCCCTTCGGCCCCGCGCCGCTCCGCGCCGCCTCGCGGGTCGAGGGAGACATCGCCACGCGCGCCCTCGCCACGGCCCTCCGCGCGGTCACGGGCTTGTCGCCCACCTCGACCATCCGGGCCTCTCCGCCCTCGTCGATGTGCGTCGGACGCTCGGTCATCGCGGCTCGGGATGATACCAGTGTCAGCCGCGCGCGCGGGGCGTTCTGCGCGCGAGGAGCATCCACTGGAAATAGCGTCGACCTCCGTCGGCCAGAGGAGCGATGTCGATGACCCGCAACGAGATCAAGGCCCTGCCGGGCATCTTCAAGACCGCGATCGACAACTGGTCCGACAACAGGGCGATGATGATGGGGGCCGCGATGGCCTACTACACCCTGTTCTCCATCGCGCCCCTCTTGATGATCACCATCGCGCTCGCGGGCTGGGTCTTCGGCGCCGAGGCGAGCCAGGGCGAGGTCTACGGCACCCTCCAGGGCATGCTCGGGCGCGAGGGCGCGGCGAGCATCCAGGGCCTCGTCGAGAGCGCGTCGAACCACGCCGAGAGCGGGGTGATCGCCTCGGTCATCGGCGTCGCGACGCTGCTCCTCGGCGCCTCGGGCGTCTTCGCGCAGCTCCAGGAGTCGCTCAACGTGATCTGGGGCGTGAAGTCGAAGCCCGAGGGGGGCGTGGGCGACTGGCTCCGGCGCCGGGTGCTGTCGTTCTCCATGGTGCTGGTGATCGCGTTCCTTCTGTTGGTGTCTCTGGTCGCGGGCGCCGTGCTCGCGGGGGTCGGGCGCTTCATGAGCGACGCCCTGCCCGGCGGGTCCTTCCTCTGGCAGGGCGTGAACTTCGTGATCTCGCTGGCGATGACCACCGGTCTCTTCGCGGCGATCTACAAGATCCTCCCCGACGTGACCGTGACCTGGAAGGAGGTGCGCTTCGGCGCCCTCGTCACCGCGCTGCTCTTCTCCCTCGGCCGGCTCGTCATCGGGCTCTACCTCGGGCGCAGCAGCGTGGGCTCGGCCTACGGGGCCGCGGGCTCCCTCGTGGTGGTGATGGTCTGGGTCTACTACTCGTCGTGCATCCTCCTGCTGGGGGCGGAGTTCACCCACGCCTACGCGACCCGCGAGGGCCGCCGCGTGCGCCTGCGGGCCGGGGCCGTGTGGGTGAAGGACCCGATGGAGAAGCTCGGCCAGCGGCCGCCCGTGGAGCGCCCCGAGCGCGAGTCGATCCCGATGATCGGCGGCCGCACCTCGACCACGGGGCGTTGACGGTGGTGACGCCCGGAGAGGGCGTGTAGGGTCCGCGTCCATGGCGGAACTACAGATCACGGACCTGCAGGTCGGCACCGGCGACGAGGCCACCTCGGGGCGGCAGGTCGACGTGCACTACACGGGCACCCTCACCGACGGGCAGAAGTTCGACTCGAGCCTCGACCGCGGCCGGCCCTTCAGCTTCACCCTCGGCGCCGGGATGGTCATCAAGGGCTGGGACCAGGGCGTGGCCGGCATGAAGGTCGGCGGCAGGCGCAAGCTGGTGATCCCGCCGGAGCTGGGCTACGGGGCCCGCGGCGCGGCGGGGGTGATCCCTCCGAACGCGACGCTGGTCTTCGAGGTCGAGCTCCTCGGCGTGCGCTGAGCTCGCGCGCTTGACGCCCCGCCCCGTTGGCGGTGTGGTGGACGTCACCGTGCGCGCGCGCTCCGCCGAGCAAGTGGACGAAGACCGACGCGACGACGAGGCCCACGCCCGCTGCGTCGCCTTCGCGCGGGAGCGCGCGGCGGGCCCGGTCGAGGGGGTCTTCGGCCCGGGCTCCTTCGCGTGGGAGCGGGTGCGGGAGCCCGTCACCATGATCGGCGGCCTCGCGGCGGTGTTGCTCCAGATGGCGCACCCCGGGGTGTGCGCGGGCGTGAGCGAGCACAGCACCTTCAACACCGACCTCGTCGGTCGCGGGCGGCGCACCACCGCGGCGCTCTACGCCCTGGTCTTCGGCACCCTCGACGAGTCGCTGCGCATGAGCGGGCGACTCCACGCGATGCACCGCGCCGTGCGGGGGACCGTGACCGAGCCCGGCTCGGCGTGGACGGGCCTCCCCTACCGCGCCAACGACCAGCCGCTCCTCGCCTGGGTCGCGGCCACCACCTACCAGTGCTGCCGCGCGGCCTTCGAGCGCTTCGTGCGCCCGATGGACCCCTGGGAGCGCGAGGCCGACTACCGCGAGTTCAAGCTCAGCGCGGCGCTCACGGGGGTGCTGCCAGAGTCGCTCCCGCCCACCTGGGAGGCCTTCGCCGACTGGTACGACCGCGCCCTCGACGACCCTGAGCTCTACGTGGGCCCGAGCGCGCGCGCGGTGGCCACCTCGCTCCAGCGCGAGCCGCCCGTGACCCGCACCGCGGCCGACGCGCTGATGACCACGGCCTTCCTGCCCGAGCGCTGGCGCAGGGCCTTCGGGCTCCCGTGGGGTACCTCGGAGCAGCGCCGCTTCGAGCTCATCGTGAGGGCCCACGAGCTCGCGCGCCGCGCCGCCCCCGAG
>JAEYZO010000604.1 GCA_023428035.1 Pseudomonadota bacterium
CCTTGGTCGCTCGCTGCGGGGGCGCTCGTGGGATCGACGCGGCGGATCGGGCGCGAACGTCGAGGTTGTTCTCCGGCGAGCCCTTTGTAAGAGTGCGCGCCCGATGGAGCGACCGACGCAACCCGCCGAGTGGGCGCCGCATGACGCCGTGTGGCTCGCGTGGCCCACCCACCGCGAGCTCTGGGGCGACGCCCTCGACGAGGCGCAGCGCTCCTTCACCGACTTCGCCCGCGCCATCGCCGACGTCGACCCCGCGAGCACCCGCCGCGGAGAGCGCCTCGAGGTGCTCGTCCCGGATCAAGAGGCCGAAGACGACGCCCGCGCCGCCCTCGACGGCACAGGAGCCACCCTCCGCCGCGTGCCCTTCGGAGACATCTGGCTCCGCGACACCGCGCCCATCTTCGTGCACGCCCCCGACGGCTCCGTCGCCGCTCACTGCTTCGGCTTCAACGGCTGGGGAGAGAAGTACGTCCTCGACGACGACGACGCCGTCTCGTGGCGCGTCGCTCGCGCCGCGAGCCTCCCCGGGAGGATCTTCCCCTTCGTGCTCGAAGGCGGCTCCGTCGAGGTCGACGGCGAGGGCACGCTCCTCACGTCGCGGCAGTGCCTCCTCAACCCCAACCGCAACCCCTCGATGTCGCAGGCCGACGTCGAGCGCGCGCTGCGTGAGTCCCTCGGCGTCGAGAAGGTCCTCTGGGTGACCGACGGGCTCGTCAACGACCACACCGACGGGCACATCGACACCATCGCCCGCTACGTCGCCCCGGGCGTCGTCGCCGTGATGACCCCCGGCCCCGACGACCCGAACGCCGACGTGCTGCGCGCCCTCATCGAAGAGCTCAAGGGCCTCACCGACGCCCGCGGACGTCGCGTCGAGCTCGTCACGGTCCCCTCGCCCGGCCGCGTGCTCGACGAGGGCGGTCGGGTCATGCCCGCGAGCCACCTGAACTTCTACGTCGGAAACACCACCGTGGTGGTCCCCACCTACGGCACCGACACCGCCGACGAGGCCGTGCGCGCCGTGGGAGCGCTCTTCCCGACGCGCCGCGCGGTGGGCGTCGACGCGAGGGCCATCCTCGGCGGCGGCGGAGCCTTTCACTGCATCTCGCAGCAGCAGCCCTCACCCAGAAGGTAACGAGAGTCCCATGGCAGAGAACGTCACGGTCGCGGTGATCCAGTGCCCCCTGGGCGGCTCCGTCGACGAGAACGTCGAGCGCGTCGCGTCGCACCTGCAGGGCGCCGCCGCGATGGGCGCCAACGTCATCCTCCCGCCCGAGCTCTTCGAGGGCCCGTACTTCTGCCGCGTCGAAGA
Organism: Pseudomonadota bacterium; assembly: GCA_023428035.1. Lineage (GTDB taxonomy): Bacteria > Myxococcota_A > Polyangia > Polyangiales > JAEYZO01. Next base: position 1,313 of record JAEYZO010000604.1, read on the forward strand.
CGACAAGGAATTCTCCCGCGCCCGCCCCCTCGACGGTCACCCCACCATCGAGAGGTTCTCGGCGCTGGCGAAGAAGCTCGGCGTGGTGATCCCGGTGTCGTTCTTCGAGCGCGCGGGGCAGGCGCACTACAACTCCCTCGCGATGATCGACGCCGACGGGAGCGTGCTCGGCGTCTACCGCAAGAGCCACATCCCCGACGGGCCCGGCTACGAGGAGAAGTTCTACTTCCGCGGCGGAGACACGGGCTTCAAGGTCTGGCCCACGCGCTTCGGCCCCGTCGGCGTCGGCGTCTGCTGGGACCAGTGGTACCCCGAGTGCGCCCGCGCGATGATGCTCCAGGGGGCCGAGCTCCTGCTCTACCCCACGGCCATCGGGAGCGAGCCCCACGACCCCTCCCTCGACACCCGAGACATGTGGCAGCGCGCGATGATCGGCCACGCGGTCTCGAACGTCGTGCCCGTGTGCTCGGCCAACCGCGTCGGCACCGAAGACGGGCAGACCTTCTACGGCTCGTCGTTCTGCGCCGACCACAAGGGCGAGAAGGTCGCCGAGCTCGACCGCTCCGAAGAGGGCGTCATCATGGCCACCTTCGACCTCGCGCTCTCGCGACGGATGCGCGGCGCGTGGGGCTTCTTCCGCGACCGACGTCCCGAGCTCTACGACGTGCTGCTCACCGCCGACGGGAAGACCCGCCACCCACGCTGATGCACGCGCCGCCGCCGCTGCGACGAGGCGACCGCGTCGCCGTGGTGGCGCCCTCGTCGCCCTTCGACCTCGACCGCCTCGAGCGCGGCCTCGCGTGGCTCCGCGAGACCTTCGACGTGCGCGACGAGCCGGGCCTCTACCAGCGCCGCGGCTACCTCGCGGGAGACGACGCCGACCGAGCCGCCTCTCTCGCCTCTGCCCTCGAAGACCCTTCGGTGCGCGCGGTGCTCTGCGCCCGCGGGGGCTACGGCGCCATGCGCGCGCTGGAGAACGCGGGAGACCGCTGCCTCGCCGCGCTGCGCGCCGACCCCAAGCTCGTCGTCGGCTTCAGCGACATCACCGCGCTGCACGCGATGGCCTCGCGCGCGGGCGTGCGCTCGCTGCACGCGCCCATGGTGGTCGCCGCGGGAGAGGCCGTGAGCGACGACCACTCCGCGACCCTCGCGACGCTGCTGGGAGAGCGACCCGCGACCTGGAACGATCTCGACGTCTGGCAGTGGTGTGGAGAGGCTTCGGTGCGCGGGGTGCTGGTGGGCGGCAACCTCACGGTGCTCGCGTCGCTCCTGGGGAGCCCGTGGTTCCCCAGCCTCGACGGGGCGCTCTTGATGCTCGAAGACGTGGGGGAGAAGCCCTACCGCGTCGACCGCGCGCTCACCGCGCTGCGGTTGTCGGGCGCGCTCTCGAAGCTCGCGGGCGTGGTGCTCGGAGACTTCGCCCGCTGCGAGCCCAACGCCGACGCGGTCACCGTCGAAGACGCGCTGCGCGACCGGCTCTGCGACCTGGGCGTGCCGGTGGTGGCGGGGGCGCCCTTCGGTCACGGGGGCCGACACAGCCCGTGGGTGCAGGGCGCCACGGCCACGCTCACGCGAACTTCGCTCACCCACGACGAGGCCGCGGCGTGATCCGGGTGGGCGTCGACCTGGGAGAGCGCTTCGTGGGGCTCGCCATCCACGACGACCCCGAGCTCCCCGCGAGGCCCCGCGGCGCGGTGGACCTCAAGGGCGCGCGCGACGCGGTCACCGCCGTGGCCGCGGCCCTCAAGGAGATGAACGCCGAGCAGGCGGTGGTGGGACTGCCGCTCAACCTCGACGGGCGCGAGGGCCCCAAGGCGAAGGCCGCGCGACGCTTCGCCGACGCGCTCTCGAAGCGCTGCAAGCTGCCCGTCGTCCTGTGGGACGAGCGGCTCACCACCGCGCAGGCGCAACGCAACCGCGTCGAGCGCGGCGCGCGCGGGCGGCAGGGCATCGACGCCGAGGCCGCGGCGATCTTGTTGCAGAGCTACGTCGACGCGCAGAGCGGGGGTGGCGGGTGGCCGAGCGACGACGACCCGTGAAGCCCGAGCGCCCCGCGACGCAGCGGCCGCCGCGCGCCAAGGCGCCGTCGAAGCGGCCGAAGGGCTCGAAGCGACCGCCGCCGCCCGCGAAGAGCGCGTCGGTCTGGGCGGTGGTGGTCGCGGGCGTCGCTCTCGCGTTCTTCGTCGCGTGGGCCGCGCACTGGTACGTCACTCCGTTGCGTGGCAGAGGTCGCCCGGTGCGCGTCGAGCTCCCCGTCGACGCGAGCGCGGGGGAGGTCACCCGCAGGCTCTGGCGCGCCGGCGTGATCGAGCGCCCCTGGCTCTTTCACGCGGTGGTGCTCGCCACCGGCGCGGGCGCGAAGGCCCACCGGGGGACCGTGGCCTTCCGCGACGACCTCTCGCCGAGGGCGGTGCTGCGGGTGCTGCTGCGAGGCACGGCGGGGCTGATCCGGGTGACCATCCCCGAGGGGTGGAGCCGCTTCGAGGTCGCGCGACGTCACGAGGCGCTGGGGGTGTGCTCGGGCAGGGCCTTCCTCGCGCAGACCGAGGACCCCGCGACGCTCGCGCGCTACGGCCTCGGCGCGGGGGTGATCGACGGCGCGCCGCGCTCCCTCGAAGGGATGCTCTTCCCCGACAGCTACGACCTCCCGCCGGACTCTCGCCCCGAGGCCGTGGTCGACCGGATGGTGTCGCTCTTCCTCCGCCGCTGGCGCTCGCTCAAGGGGCGGCACCCCGTCGTGCTCGCGCGCGCGGCGGAGCTGCCGTGGTC
>JAEYZO010000610.1 GCA_023428035.1 Pseudomonadota bacterium
GATCGGTGCGGAGCGCTCCGAGCGCGCGCGCGAGGCGGGGGGTGACCCGCATCGGGATGGGGGGCATCTGGAGGCGCGCGACGAAGTCGGGGTCGAGGCCGGTGCCGTCGAGGGAGACGCCGGCGACGGCGGCGGCCTGGGCGAAGGTTCCGGGGCCCGGGGCGTCGGGGGTGGACTCGCGGGCCTCGCGGATCTCTCGGAGCGCGGCGGACTCGGGGCCGAGGGAGGGGCTCTGCGCGCGGGCCGACGCGGTGAGGCAGAGCGCGCTGAGGCAGAGAGCGGTGAGGGGGCTTCGCCGTGGGGCCATCGGTGCTCCGTGGGCCCAACGCGCTAGCAGAAGTGGCCCTCGGGGACGAAGTTTGCGGCGGGTGACGGGGATTGGCGTCACGGGCGAGGGGCCGTAGAACACCGCCCGCGATGGCCGACGAGAAGAAGTGGGAGGGGAAGCACCAAGGGCCCGACAGCGCGTCTCCGTACCCGGTGAGCCGGATGGGGGCGGTGATCGACCTGGTCGACGCGGCGAAGGAGATCCAGCGCGCCGACGCGGTGATCGGCGCGGTGGCGGCCGACAAGCTCGGGATGATCGCGGAGCAGATCCGCGCGCTGCAGGAAGAGGCCCGAGCGGTGCTGGAGCGAGCGCGCAGAGACGCGGAGCTGCACAGGGCCGAGTGCCGCTTCGAGAAGGTCGCGGGGCAGACCTACCACCTCTATCGCGAGGGCGAGGGCGAGCGGGCGAGGGAGTACTTCTCGATGCTGTCTCCCGCGGATTGGAGGGGGTCTCCGCCGGACGCGTATGTCGGGTCGTTCCGCTTCGAGGCGGACCACTCGTTCACGCCCGCCGAGGAGGTCGTCGCGAGGGACGCCCACCGCGCCACGGCGCGGCGTTTGTTGGGCGGGTGATCAGCCCGGGGCGCGCAGCGCGCAGCGGGTGAGGGGCGTGCCGTTGAGGGTGATGGTGGCCCCGCGGATCGCGCGCACCATGCAGCAGTCGTCGACGTGGGTGAGCACCACGCGGTTGCGGCCCGGGACGACGTAGCGCGCGAGGTCGGCGGTGGAGCCTCCGCCGAGGTAGGCGTAGGCGCCGGGGTCGACCACGCCGCTCGGGCTGGAGCTGTTGAAGACCGTGACGCTCACGCCGTCGTCGACGGTGCCGATGTTCACCGAGAGGGTGCGGACGTCGTAGTCGGTGGGCACGTAGAAGGTCGTCTGGAAGTACGTGAAGTCGGCCCCCGCGCGGCACTCGCACACGCCGCAGAGGGTGGAGGGGTCGTCGAAGCTGATGGTGTCCGAGGCGTGCGCGGTCCATCCCGGGTCGCCCTCGGGGGGGATGGTGGAGAAGCTGTACTCCTCGGGTGTGCCGTGGCTGTCGAAGGTGCGGCCGAAGCAGGTCGGGCCCTCGCCCAGGTGCTGCTGCCAGGGCGTGTCGCTGCCGGGCAAGTCGATGCACGGGCGGCAGTTGTCGTCGATGCGACCGTTGCAGTCGTCGTCGAGGCCGTTGCACTCCTCGGGGCGAGAGACGCCCTGGGAGCACCCGAGCGGTGAGACCGCGTCGATGGGCGCCCGAGGGGTGTCTACGTTCGAGGTCGACCCGTCGCCGGAGGACGCGGGGCGGTCGCTGGCAGCCGTGGTGGCGTCGGAGGCAACGCGCGCGTCGCCCGACGCGTCGGGGTCGAGTACCTCGGTCCCCTCGGTGCCGGCGCAGCCGAGGAGGACGAGCACGCACGCGGTGAAGCGCATGAGAGTGGGCCCTCGGCGCGGATCACACCACGCGGCGGGCCGCGCGTACACCCCGACGGTTGACACGCGGGGAGCGAGGCTTAGGTCAGGGACGTCCGCGCTCGCGCCTCGGGAGGGGGATGCCGGCGCGTCGTGCGGCGCATGAAAGGAGGGATGCGTCATGGCGTCCAAGAAAGCAGTCATTGGCCTCGTGGCCTCGTACCCGATGGCCGAGCGCGTAGTGGGCGAGCTCCAGCGCTCGGGCTTCTCGAACGGAGACATCTCCGCGCTCTTCCCAGACAAGCAGGGCACGCGCGACTTCGCGCACGAGACGAACACCAAGGCCCCCGAGGGAGCGATCACCGGCGTCGTCGCGGGCGGCGCGGTGGGCGGCACGCTCGGTCTTCTGGTGGGCATGGGAGCGATCTTCATCCCGGGGCTCGGGCCGGTGCTGGCCGCCGGGCCGATCATGGCCGCGCTGAGCGGCGCGGCGGCGGGGGCGACGCTGGGAGGCGTGACCGGCGCGCTGGTGGGCCTCGGGTTCCCCGAGGTCGAGGCGAAGGTCTACGAGGGCAAGGTGAAGGGCGGGAACATCCTCATCTCGGTCCACGTCGACGACGACGAGATGAAGGCTCGGGCGAAGGACATCCTCGAGCGCAACGGCGCGACGGACATCGCCACCACCGGCGAGGCCGCGGTGCCCCGCGACTCGCGTCCCTCGTACTCACACTTCTGAGCGAAGCCTCGCCTGTGCCGCGCTGGCGTCAGCGCGCCATCACATACCCCGCGAGGTGCTTCGCGGTGAGCGTCGCGCGCGACTTCACCAGCTCCGCAGGGGTCCCCTCGAAGACCACCCGACCGCCGTCGTGACCCGCTCCGGGGCCCAGGTCGATCAGCCAGTCGGCGTGCGCCATCACCGCGAGGTGATGCTCGATCACGATCACGGACTTTCCACCGTCGACGAGCTTGTCGAGCATCGCGAGGAGCTTGCTCACGTCCGCGAGGTGCAGGCCCGTCGTGGGCTCGTCGAGCACGTACACCCCTCCATCTGCGCCCATGTGCGTCGCGAGCTTGATCCGCTGGCGCTCGCCCCCCGAGAGGGTCGGCAGCGGCTGCCCGAGCCGGAGGTACCCGAGGCCTACGTCGACCATGCGCTGGAGGATCGCCGACGCCGCGGGCGTGCGCGCCTCGCCCGCGGTGAAGAACGCGAGCGCCTCGTCGACGGAGAGGTCGAGCACCTCGGCGATGTCTCTCCCGCCGAGCTTGTACGCCAGCACCGCGGGCTGAAAGCGCTTGCCCTCGCAGTCTTCGCAGACCGTCGAGACGCCGGCCATCATCGCGAGGTCGGTGTAGATCACCCCCGCGCCGTCGCAGGTCTGGCAGGCCCCCTCGGAGTTCGCGCTGAAGAGGGCCGGCTTCACCCCGTTGGCCTTCGCGAAGGCCTTGCGGATGGGCTCCAGCAGGTCGGTGTAGGTGGCGGGGTTGCTCCGCCGCGAGCCCTTGATGGCCGACTGATCGACGGTCACCACGCCCTCGCGCCCGCTCACCGAGCCGTGGATGAGCGAGCTCTTGCCCGAGCCCGCCACCCCCGTCACCTCCACCAGCACGCCGAGCGGGATGTCGACGTCGACCTTCTTCAGGTTGTGCGTGCTCGCGCCGCGCACCTTCAGCGCGCCCTTCGCCGCGCGGGTCTTCGCCTTGAGCGTCGCGCGGTCGCCGAGGTGCCGCCCCGTGAGGGTGCCGCTCGTGCGTAGGCCCTCGACGCTGCCCTCGTAGACCACCTCCCCGCCCGCGCTGCCCGCGCCAGGGCCGAGGTCGACGACGTGGTCGGCGACGGCGATCACCTCGGGCTTGTGCTCCACCACCAGCACGGTGTTGCCCTTGTCGCGCAGGCGCAGGAGGAGCTCGTTCATGCGCTGGATGTCGTGCGGGTGCAGCCCGATGGTGGGCTCGTCGAAGACGTAGGTGACGTCGGTGAGCGCGGAGCCGAGGTGGCCCACCATGCGCGCGCGCTGCGACTCCCCGCCCGAGAGCGTGCCCGAGGGGCGCTCGAGGCTGAGGTACCCGAGGCCGATCTCGACGAAGGCCGCGAGGGTCTCGCGGAGCCGCTTCACCAGGGGCGCGACGGAGGGGGCGTCGAGGGTCGCCACCCACTCGGCGAGGTCGCTCACCTGCATCGCGCACGCGTCGGCGATGCTCTTGCCCTTCACCTTCGACGAGCGGGCCGACTCGTTGAGGCGGGTGCCCTCGCAGTCGGGGCAGGTCGCGAAGGTCGCCGCGCGCTCGACGAAGGCGCGCACGTGGGGCTGCAGGGCGTCGACGTCCTTCGAGAGCATCGACTTCTGGATGCGCGGCACGAGGCCCTCGTGGGTGAGGTTCGCGCCCGCGACCTTCACCTTGGTGGGCTCTTGATAGAGGAACTGCTCGCGCTCTTTCTTCGTGTACTTGCGCACGGGCTTGTCGGGGTCGATCCCCGCCGCGGCGAACATCTTCACGTACCAGCCGTCGGCGCTGAACCCCGGCACGGTGATGGCGCCCTCGTTGAGGGACTTCGCCTCGTCGTAGAGCTGCGTGAGGTCGAGCTCGCTCACCTGGCCCATGCCCTCGCAGCGGGCGCACATGCCGCCAGCGCGGGTGAAGACCTTCTTCTCGGTCTTCGCGTGGCCGCCCTTCTCGACGGTGATCGCCCCCGCCGCGCGCACCGACGGGACGTTGAACGAGAACGCGTTCGACGGGCCGATGTGGGGCTCGCCCAGGCGGCTGAAGAGCACGCGGAGCATCGCGTTGGCGTCGGTGACCGTGCCGAGCGTCGAGCGCGCGTTGGCGCCCATGCGCTCCTGGTCGACGATGATCGCGGTGGTCACGCCGTCGAGGACGTCGACCTCGGGGCGCGAGAGCGCGGGCATGAAGCCCTGCACGAAGGCGCTGTAGGTCTCGTTGATGAGCCGCTGCGACTCGGCGGCGATGGTGCCGAAGACGAGGGAGGACTTGCCCGAGCCCGACACGCCGGTGAAGACCGTGAGGCGGCGCTTGGGGAGCGCGACGCTGACGTCTTTCAGGTTGTTCTCCCGCGCGCCCTGCACGCGGATGAGGTCGTGGCTGTCGGCGGGGTGTCGCGTCGGGGCGGTCATGGCGTGGGCTATCGACGGCCGGGGCGAGGGAGGTCAACTCCCGTGCGCGCTTCAGCCGAGGAGCTCGCGGGCGGCGCGGTCGACGAAGGCCGTGGTGCGCTCGCGGCGCTGACGCTCCACCTCGGGGTCGAGGCCCCACTGATGGAGCG
>JAEYZO010000730.1 GCA_023428035.1 Pseudomonadota bacterium
GCGGCGGAAGCGCGCGACGGTGACCTCGTGGGCGTCGATGGCGAAGTCGCGCACGGAGATGTTCGGCTGCGCGGGGAAGCCGTCGAGCGACGCGGCGGTGGAGGGGTCGGAGACTCCCATGGTGAAGGCTCCGCCGCGGACCTCGACCATGCCGCAGCCGCGCTCGCGGGGGTCGGGGCAGGAGCGCTGCGCGGTGCTGGGCGGACCGGCGTCGGGGCCTGCGTCGGTGGGAGGGGGTACGTCGGCGGCGGGCGCGTCGGGGGAGGGGACGTCGACGACGGGGGCGTCGGTGGTCCCGACGTCGGGGGTAGGGGTCCCGGCGTCGGCGCGGTCGGTGCCGGGCTTGAGCTCGGGGGCGCAGGCGGTGAGTAGCGCGCAGAGCGTGAGCGCGCGCTGTGTGAAGGGAGTGGGCATCGTTTCCCGCCAGAGGCGGGCGCACGGTATCACGGCGGTCTCGATCAGCCCTTCTTCGGGCGCGAGCGCTTCTTCACCTCGCGGAGCTGGTTGAGCGTGGGAGCGGGCGGGCGCGACCCGCCCTGGATGAACGTCACCGCGGCGCGCAGGGGCTCGTAGGTCGCTCGGAGGAGGGCCCAGGCCTTCGCGACGCGGCGGGCCCAGAGCTTCACGTCGTCGTCGGCCCGCGAGCTGCCGAGGATCGTGTCGGCGAGGCGACGCGCCCTCACGTCGTCGTCCGCGCGGTAGAGGCCGAAGTCCGCCGTCGGGCGTCGGTCTCGGTGCTCTTCGTAGAGGCTCGCGCAGAAGCACAGGGCCTCCATCACTTCGAGGTGCGTCTTGCCTCGCGCTGCGAAGCGCAGGGTCTTCTTCACGGCGGGCGCGTCGCCGAAGAAGAGCGCGGCGGAGAGGATCATCCGACGACGCGTGTCGAAGGCCGCGCGCATCACGGCGGGGTCCACGCGGGCCTTCGTGGCCTGAGCCGCGGCGGTGTGGCGCCGTCGGTCCGCGTAGGAGAGCGCCTGCGCCAGTGGCAGGATGCGAGTGGCGAGCGAGGGGTCGAGCATCGTCGCGGGGAGCGAAGCGAGGCCCTCGGCCAGGGGAGGCTTCGACCACTCCTCGACGAGCTGTACCGCCTTCCAGGCGACCACGGTCGCGTCGACGTTGGGAGGCGGCGCGTCGCGATCGGCGACGGCGTCGATGGTGTGGACGAGGGCCTCCCAGGCGGCGTGCTGGGTGTCGAAGGGGTGGGTGTCGAGGGTCAGCAGGGGCGTGGGCGTTGAGGACATCGCGGTGGCTCCTTCGTTGGGGGCCTCGGCCGAAAGCCGTGGCCAACGCGCGGGGTTTTCGAAGGGGCCTCGCGGAAGTTGTCTGGTGTTCGCGCAGGGGTGTCTGAACCTCGGATGGAGCAGCAAGGGTGCCCGGTGGGGGGTGCGGGGACCCGGGATCGAGCACTCGGGAGCACGCGCGGGGCGGTCGCACGTCGTGGGGTCTGCGCGGGGGTGCAGAGAACGGGGTGCGCGGACCAGGGCGAAGGCAGCGGGAGTGCCCAGGTAGGGGTGCGGGGACCCCGGCGGGGCACTCGGGGTGGGCCGGGAGGCCGTCGGTCGCGACGCTCCCCAACGTCGTGCCGACCTCGTCAGGCCCGCCACGATAGATAGAACTCGGTCCGCGTATCGCCGTAGAAGTCTGGACCGTCGCTGATCGCCTCGAGCACGCTGCCGTCGGCGAAGCGCAGGTGGAGCGTGGTGTCCCACGCCTTCGCGTCGGGGTCGCGGACGAGGTCGCGGATCGTCGACCCTCGCGTGATGGCGCCTCGAATCGGACCGACGCGCGGCGTCGTCTCGGTCACCGTCGGCATCGTTAGCAGCGCTGCGCCCGCGACGAGCGCGCTCGGAACGAACTGCACGTAGGCCTCGCGGTCGAAGCAGTGGAAGACCACCAGCAGGTCGGCGTTGTCGAGCGCCAGCACCAGCACCAGCCCCGTAGACCGCGTGTGCCACGCCTCGACGATGCGCCTGCCGCGGATGCGCGCAGTGATCTCCGCGGCGGGAGTGCTCGCCTCTTCGGGCGACAGGTAGAACCCGAGCATCCCGAACGCCCGACACCGCGCGATGGCGTGGTCGGGGTCGTCCTTCCCGCAGACCAGCGGAGAGAGGGTCTCGCCCTCGACGGCTGCCCGGTCGAGCGGCTCGCCGCACAACAGGCAGCGGGCGTCGGTGATGTCGCTCATCGGCGTGGTCCTCCCGCCGCGACGCTACCACCGCCCCGCGATTGACCCGACGGCCCCGTACCGGCTACTCCCGAGGGACCTCCGTGACCCGCCGAACCGCGCTCGCGTCGCTCTTGAGTCTCGGGTGCGCGACCGCGTCCTCCCCCGCGACGACGCCCGCCGCGCCGACCCGACCGGCGGAGACCCCCGCCCCCAGCGCCGCCCTCACCGAGCGCCTCGACCGCGTGGCCGAGGCCTTCCGCTCCCGCGGCGCGCAGCCCGTCCGCGAGCGCTGGCTGACCTTCTTGCGGCAGGGCGCCGACGACAGCTTCTCGCTCTCGCTCCGCCGGGAGCAGTGCGTGGGCTTCGTCGGCGGCGCCCGCGAGGGCGTCGACGACCTCGACCTGCGAG
>JAEYZO010000640.1 GCA_023428035.1 Pseudomonadota bacterium
GGCGGGGGCGCGGGGGCGCGCATCCCGAGGCCAGAGACCGAGCGGCCGCAGTACTCGCAGACGATCACCTGCCCCGCGACGGAGGGGGTGAGCGGCGCGGCGCAGTTCGGGCACTTCAGCACTTCGAGCGGCATCGGCGTGGGTCCTTTGGCGGTGGAGAGATGGTGTACCAAAGCCGAGGACGAGCGGGGCGACCCTCCGCGCGGTCGCCCACGGGGGTCTGGTACGCGGTGCGTCGAGGTGGCGCGGCCCCCACGGCGCCCTCGGCCCGCGCCCCTACTGCACCACCACCGCGCCCTGGTACATGTTCATCCCGCAGGTGAAGCGCACCCGGCCGCTCGCGGGCACCGTCAGCGCCACCTCCACGGGCCGGTTCAGCGGCAGGTCGCGCCGGATGTTCTGCTCCGGGAACACGAGCTGCTGACCGCAGCTCTCGTCGGTGGTGCGGGTGAACACCAGCGTCAGCGCCCTGCCCCCCGCCGCGCGGATCGTCGCCGGGTGGTAGCCCTCTCCGTCGACCGTCACCGGCACCCGACCGTCGGCCCCCGCCGTCACCTCGGCCGGGCCCGCGGTGTTCGCCCGGGGCTGCGCGCCGCTGTTCTTCTCACACGCGCCCAGCGTCAGCCCGAGGGCGGTCACGATCATCCAGTGCTTCAAGGCTCTCCTCCTTCGTGTGCGTCGTCGATGCGCGCGCGCAGCGCGACGTAACCCGTGACGGCCAGCGCCGCCACCGCGAAAGCTCCCCACCTCACCCACGGCAGCCACCCCGGCGCCGTCACGTACAAGGGCGCCGCCCACGCCGTCACCCCCACCCCGAGCCCCGCTCGCGCGCTGAGCGAGAGAGCCTTCAGCGCCGCCAACCTCCCGTCGGACCGCGCCGCGAGGAACCCCCACACCCGCTGCTCGTCGCGCCACAGCGTGTAGACCACCGGGATCATCTCCAGCGTGAGGAAGGCGCTCGACACAAGGCCCCCCACCATCGGCGCCGCGACGCGCTTCATCACGTCGGCGCCCGACCCCTCCGCCCACAACAGCGGGACCAGCCCGAAGAGCATCGTGCCCACGGTCATCAGCTTCGGGCGCACGCGCTGGATCGTCCCCTCGGCGTGCGCCGCGATGATGTCGCCTCGGGAGCGGATCTGCCCCGCCGCGAGGCGCCGCGCGTAGGCCTGGTCGATGTAGACGATCATCACCACGCCGGTCTGCGCCGCGAGGCCCACCAGCGCGATCACGCCCACCCACACCGCCGTCGAGACCCGGTAGTCGAGGAGGTAGAGGGCCCACACGCTCCCCACCAGCGCGAAGGGCACCGACAGCAAGACGATCGCCACCTCGGTGAGGTCGCGGAACTGGAGGTAGAGCAGGAGCACCACCACCGCGAGCGCCAGCGGGACGAGGAGCTTCATCCGAGCCTCCATCGCGCTGAGCTCGCGCCACTGGCCCGTCCACTCGACCCACACCCCGCGGGGGAGCGCGCCCCGCGTCGCGTCGACGCGCGCGCGCGCCTCGTCGACCCAGCCGCCCACGTCGCGCGAAGGGTCGAGGTCGACGTAGACGTAGCCCACGAGGCTCCCGTTGTCGTCGCGCACCATCGTCGGCCCGCGGGTGAGCGCCACCGTCGCGACCGTCCCCAGCGGCACCGTTCGGCGCAGCCCCCCCTGCGCGGTCGAGCCTCCGGGGAGCGCCACGGGGATGGCCCGCACCGCCTCGCCGCTCGTGCGCGCGCTCTCGGTGAGGCGCACGAGCACCCCCACCCGCGCTCGGCCGTCGAGGGTGGTGGTGACGACGGAGCCCCCCATCGCGCCCTCGACCACGGACTGCACGTCGGCGACCGAGAGCCCGTAGCGCGCGAGGGCGTCTCGGTCGGGGGTGACGTCGAGCTGCATCCCCCCCAGCGCTCGCTCGTAGATCACGCTGCGCGCGCCTGGCACGCGTCGGAGCTCGGCCTCGAGCGCCACGCCCGCGCGTTCGATGGTCGCGAGGTCGCCGCCGTGCACCTTCACGCCCACGGTGGTGCGGATGCCCGTCGCTTGCATGTCGACGCGGTTCCTGATGGGCTGCGTCCACGCGTTCACCCAACCGGGGAAGGCCATGCGACGGTTCATCTCGGCCACGAGGGCGTCGCGGGTGACGGGCTCGAACTCGGGCCACACCCTCTCCAGCGCGGGGCGCATCCACGCGGGGGTCCGACCGACGTACCACCGCCGCGTGTAGGCGGTGCGCCACTGTGACCGAGGGCGCAGCCGCACGACGGACTCCACCATCGAGAGCGGCGCCGGGTCCGTGGGCGTGTCGGCGCGGCCGGCCTTGCCCAGCACCGAGAGCACCTCGGGGAAGCTCCGCAGCACCGCGTCCTGCCGCTGGAGCTGCCGCCGTGCTTCTTCGATGGAGACGCCCGGGAGCGTCGTGGGCATGTAGAGCAGGTCTCCCTCGTCGAGGGGAGGCATGAACTCCCTCCCGAGGGTCTGCGCGAGTGGGACGGCCGACAGCGCCGCCATCACCCCGATGAGCAGGGTCGTCGCGGGGTTCTTCAGCGCGACGTGCACGAAGGGCGCGTAGACCGCGCGGATCGCCCGCGAGACCGGGTGCCGGTCTTCAGGGATGACCCTGCCGCGCAGGAGGAGGTCACGGAGCGCGGGGGCGACGGTGACCGAGAGCAGCGCCGCCGAGAGCATCACGAAGGTCTTGGTGAGCGCCATCGGGCGAAAGAGCCTCCCGGCCTGCCCCGTGAGGCCGAAGACCGGGATGAAGCTCGCGGCGAGGATCAACAGCGACGACACGATCGCCGGCGTCACCTCCCGCGCCGCGTCGGACAACAAAGCCGCGCGCTGCTCTTCGGTGAGGTCGTCGGGGGCGTGCTCGAGCTTCTTGTGCGCGGCCTCGACCATCACGATCTCGGCGTCGACGGTGGCGCCGATGGCGATGGCGATGCCCCCGAGCGACATGATCGTCGCGGGCACTCCCAGCAGGCGCATCGGGATGAAGGCCACCAGCACCGCGAGGGGCAGCGACACGATGGGCAAGAGCGCGCTCCGCAGGTGCAGGAGGAAGGCGACGATCACCAGGGCGACCACGACCATCTCCTCGGTGAGCGCGTGGCGCAGCGTCTCGACGGCGCGCTCGACGAGGGCCCTGCGGTCGTACACGGTGACCACCTCGACGCCGGGAGGGAGCGAGCGGCGCAGCTCCGCGAGGCGCCGCTCCACGCGCTGGATCACCGCGCGCGCGTTCTCGCCGAGGCGCATGACCACCACGCCCGAGACGACCTCCCCCTGGCCGTCGAGGTCCGCCGCGCCGCGACGCAGGGCCGGCCCGACGCGCACGCTGGCGACGTCTCCCACGCGCACGGGGGTGCCCTCGGGGTTGGCCCGGAGCACGGCGCCCTCGACGTCGCCGGGCCCCGAGAGCCACCCCAGGCCGCGGACGGCGTGCTCGCGCTGCGAGAGCTCGATCACTCTGCCGCCCACCTCTCCGTTCGAGCGGCGCAGGGCGTCGGCGACGTCGGTGAGGGTGAGCCCGTAGGCGCGCAGGCGCGTGGGGTCGACCGTGACCTGGAGCTCGCGCTCGTAGCCCCCCACGGTCGCGACCTCGGCCACGCCGGGCACCGCCGCGAGGGCGTAGCGCAGGGTGTAGTCCTGGAGCGTACGGAGCTCGCCGAGGTCGTGGCGCCCGCTCCGGTCGACGAGGGCGTACTGGTAGACCCATCCGATGCCCGTGGCGTCGGGGCCCACGCGCGGCGCCGTTCCCTGCGGGAGGCGCTGTTGCAGCGAGCTGAGCGACTCGAGCACGCGGGAGCGGGCCCAGTAGAGGTCGGTGCCCTCGTCGAAGACGACGTAGACGAAGCTCATGCCGAGCATCGACTGGGCGCGCACCTCGGAGACCCCCGCGGTGCCGAGGAGGCCCGTGACCAGCGGCCAGGTCACCTGGTCTTCGACGAGGGAGGGCGAGCGCCCCGGCCACTCGGTGAAGACCACCACCTGGGTGTCGCTGAGGTCGGGGATCGCGTCGAGGGGCGTGCTCTTGAGCGAGGCGTAGCCCGCGACCGCGAGGGCCACCGCGAGGAGGAGCACCAGGGCGCGGTTGCGCGCCGAGGCGTCGATGATCCACGCGATCACGGTCGGCCTCCGTCGACGGGGACCTCGGCGAGCGAGGCGCGCAGGCGGCTCTCGCTGTCGAGCATGAAGGCCCCGCGGGTCACCACGCGCTCCCCGAGCGAGAGGCCGCGAGTGATGACCACGTCGTCGCCGCGGCGCGGGCCGAGGGCGACGGCGCGGGGGTCGTAGCGGCCGTCGCCGCGGTCGACGAAGACGTAGCGGGCGTCGCCGGTGTCGATCACCGCGTCGCGGGGCACGACGAGCTCACGGGGAGCGTTCGCGACCGAGGGGGCGTCGAAGCGGGCGCGGCCCCACTGGCCGGGGCGGAGCGCGAGGCCGGGGTTGGGGAGCTCCATTCGCACTCGCGCGGTGCGGGAGTCGAGGGAGACCGATGGGTCGATGAGGGTCACGCGGGCGGAGACGGGCGCGCCCTGGTCGGGGGTGAAGGTGGCGGTGGCCCCGCGGCGGAGGCGAGGGAGATCCTCGGCGTCGACGGAGGCGATGACCCACACGCGGCCGAGGTCGGTGATCTCGTAGAGGGTGGTCTCGGGGGTGACGTAGGCGCCGGGCACCGCGGCGCGGCGGGTGATGTAGCCGCCGACGGGCGCGCGCAGCGGGAACGCGCGCATGGGCTCTCCTCGGCGGAGCACGAGGTCGATGTCCGTCGGGTCCATGCCGAGGAGGGAGAGGTTCTGCCGCGCGGCGGCGACGAGCTCGGCGGGGGCGCTGATCGACTCCATGGCGTGCGGCGCGGCGGGGCCGGTGCCCGGGCGAAAGCGCGACGCGGCGAGGAGCTCTTGCTGGGTCTGGAGCGCCTGCGGCAGGTACACCCTCGCGAGGGTCTGCCCCCGCGACACCCGCACGCCGGTCTCTCGCACGGGGGCCTCTTCGACGAAGCCCGACGCCCGGACGTGCACCTCGACCACCGAGCGCTCCGGCGCCTCGACCACCGCGGGGGCGGTGATGTCCGCGTTCTCGTCGGCCTCGCGCGCGGGGCTCGACGCGACGCCTCCGTTCTGCGCGCGGTCGAGGGTGAGGGTGACGGGCACGACCCCCGCGACGCCCCCGTCGGGCGCGTCGTGGGCGTGCGTGTCGGGCTGCTCGGGCGCGTCGTCGATGGGGACGAGCGCCATGTGGCAGATGGGGCAGGTGCCGGGGCGATCCTCGCGCACCTGGTGGTGCATCGGGCACCAGTAGCGAGCGGTGGAGGGGTCGCTCGCGCCGGGGCGCGGCCCCCAGAAGTGGAGCATCGCGCTGGTCGAGAGCGCGGTGACGGCGATGACCAGCGCCCAGCGGAGGGCGCCCATCACGGCGAGGCTGCGGGGCGAGGCGTCGCTCACTGGGGCACCTCCACCAGGTCGTCGAGGGCGAGGGGCTCTCGCGGGAGGGCCGCCCCCACGGCGCCTTCGAGCTCGGCCACGGCGCGCAGGAGCTCGACGCGCAGGTCGGCGTCTTCCATGCGAAGGTCGAGGAGCATGCGCTCGGCGTCGATCCACGCGAGGAGCGAGGCCCCCGCGGAGGCGTAGGCGGCCCTCGCGGCGGCGACGGCGCGGCGCGACGCGGGGAGCGACTGCCCGTGCAGCACGGCCGCCTCGTCGG
>JAEYZO010000732.1 GCA_023428035.1 Pseudomonadota bacterium
GTGCCGGCGCGGGTGCCGGCGCGGGTGCCGCGGGGGCGTCAGCGAGGGGGGAGAAGCGCGCGTCGATGAAGTAGAGGTAGCGCGGGTGCTCGTGGGCGAGGCGCCACAGGGGCTCCATCGAGCCGAGGCCCTCGCGCACACAGGCGACGTAGCTGACCTTCTCGGGCACCGACGAGCGGCGACCGAGGAGCACCGCCACGCGGCGACGGGGGTGATCCACCCGCAGCCCGAGGGAGAGCGTGGAGCCCGAGCGACGCGCGGCCTGCGGCGCGGCGGGGCAGGTGGCGAGGACGGCGGCGAGTCGCTGGCGGAGCGCGGCGGCCTGGCCCTCGGGGTCGTCGCAGCGGCCCGCGACGATGTCGGTCTCCTCGCCGTCGCCGCAGCCGGTGAGGGAGCCGGCCTCGACCTGCACGGCGGCCACGGCGGGGCCCAGGGAGGGCTCGGGAGCCGCGGTGAGGGCGGCGTCGACGGCGAGGGCGGCGCTGGGGGCGGGGCCCGCGTCGGCGTCGGAGGCGGGTCCCTCAGGGCCTTCGATCACCGAGGCCGAGGGCTTGAAGACCCACTTTCCGAGCTGGTAGCCGCCGAGGAGGCCCGCGACCACGCCCACCGCCGCGATGGGCCAGTAGGGGTTGTCGCTCCTGGCGCGGACGACCCTGGGCGCGCTCACCGCGCGGCCCTCTCGCGGAGGTGCCGCTCGATGACCATCTCGTAGTTGCGCACGCTCTCCATCAGGAACCGGGCTCTTAGCGCACGGACCTCGCGGGGCTCAAGGTCCCCCGGCCGGTCTCTGGTGACGGTGTAGAGGGCGATGCCCGCGGCGACGCTGACGTTGTAGCTCTCGACCATGCCCCTCATCGGGATCGAGAAGGTGCCCGACGCGGCCTCGCGCACCTCGGCGCTGGCGCCCTCGTGCTCGTTGCCGAAGACCAGGGCGACCCTCGGGCGGTGGGCGATGTCGTCGAGGGTGACGCTCGCCCTCGCGTCGGCGACGTAGACCTCGAAGCCCCTCGCGGTGAGCGCGTCGGTGCACGCTCGGGTCTGGCGGTGCACGTAGAGGTCGAGCCAGCGCTCGCTGTTGCGGGTGATGCGCGGCGCGATGAGGGGCTTCACCCCGAGGTCGATGAAGTGCACCTCGCCCAGCCCCAGGGCGTCGGTGGTGCGGAGCACCGCCGCGGTGTTGTGCGGGTCGATCACGGCCTCGAGCACCACGGCGACGGAGCTGATACGGCGGCGGGCGACCTCGTCGAAGCGCGCGAGGCGCTCGGGGAGCACGAGGGGAGAGAGGGCGTCTTCGATGACCTCGACGGGCCAGGGGAGGGCGCGCGAGGGGAGGGGCTCGTACACGTCGACGGTGCTGCGTCGCATCGGGGCGGCGCCTTCTACCAGCCGTCACGAGGGGCGACCACCCCGGGCGGCGGTCAGCCTACGCGGGGCGTTCCGTCGACCAGGGTGGTGGGCGCGTCGTCGTCGTCGTCGCCCGCGGAGAGGAGCGCGCGCAGCGTCGCGCCCACGTCGGGGTAGCGGCCCTCGCGGTCGAAGGCGAGGCAGCGGGTCACCACCGCGTCGAGGGACCGCGGCAGCGACGGGCGCAGGTGCACCGGCGAGGGCGCGAGGGCCTTCTGCATCTCTCCCAGAAGCGCCGCGGGCGTGCGCGCGCTGTAGGGCACCCTCCCCGTGAGCATCTCGTAGAGGAGGGCGCCCACGCCGTAGACGTCCACCCGCACGTCGAGGGGCTCACCGCGGGCCTGCTCGGGGGCCATGTACGCGGGGGTGCCCATCACGAAGCCCGCGCGGGTGAGCCGCGGGTCACCCGTGGCCGCGAGGTCGCGGGCCACCCCGAAGTCGAGCACCTTCACCAGCGGCGTCGCCCCCGCCCGCGCCACCAGGAACACGTTGTCGGGCTTGAGGTCACGGTGCAGCACCGCCCGCGCGTGCGTGGCCTGCAGCGCGGCGAGCACCTGCGAGGCCACCGACACCGCGAGGGGCACGGGCATGGGGCTCGCGCGGCGCATCGCGGCGGCGAGCGACTCTCCCACCAGGCGCTCCATCACCATGTAGGGCGCGCCGTCTTCGAGGGCGCCGAGGTCGAAGACCTCGACCACGTTGGGGTGGCCGATGGCCCCCACGATGCGGGCCTCCTGCTGAAAGCGCGCGAGGGCGTTGCCGTCCTTGGCGTAGCGGGGGTGGAGGCACTTCACCGCCACGGGGCGGTGCAGCCCGAGCTGCGTGGCGTCGTAGACCACGCCCATCCCGCCCCGCGCGATCACCCCCTTGATCTGGTAGCGGCCCTGGAGCACCCGCCCCACGAGGCTCGGCTCCGGCTGCGAGGGCGAGGGCGCCTCGGGGGGCGGGATCGGCACCCGCCGCGGCGTGGGCTTGGGCGCTTGAAAGGCCCCGCGCGGGGGGTCGGGCGGGACGGAGCTCGACCGCTCGGGGTCGACCTTCGCCGCGGGCACGATGGGGCGCTGGTGCGTCGGGCAGAGCGTCCACTCCGCGGGGTGCGGCATGCCGCAGAGCTGGCAGCGGACGAAGCGCTGTGCCATCGCGGGGCCAGTATAGAGACACTCGCGCCCGGGCGTTCACGCCGAGCGCGGGGCCTCAGGGGAGCAGCCCCTTCGCCCGCAGGGCCTCGCGCACCTCGGGCTCACGCTGCCGGGGCACGCTCACCCGCGTGGGCATCCCCCCCTGCACGCCCAGGAGGGTGAGGAAATCAATGCCCGAGTCGAAGGGCGCCGCGAGCGTGACGTTGTGCGTGTCGAGCACCATCGACACCCGCGCCCGCTGCTGGCCCAGGAGGAGCAGCTCGGTCTTGTCGAAGCTCCGCGGGGGGGTGTCGCCCACGTCACACCAGGCCACCTCGCCCTCGACCCGGTAGCGCGCGGCGGCGAGCTCGCGGGTGCCGCGCTCCACCGCGTCCCACGCGCGGGAGACGTCGGCGATGTGCCGGGCGAGGTCGCCGTCTTCGGCGCCGTCGGCGAGCCAGCGCACCACCTCGGCGAGGAAGCCCTCGTCGCGGCCCTCGACCCGCAGCGCGCGGTCGACCATGTCGGCCCGCTCCGACGGCGTCCCGATGCGAGTGTCGATGGCCCTCGCGTCGGCGTCGGCGCCGGGGTAGGGCTCGCGCCCCTCGCGCAGCCACTTGGCCGCGGAGCACAGCCCGTCGAAGTCGGTGTGACACACGATGGTGTCGACGGGGCCGACCCTGCGCACCAGGGCCGGGTCGATCATCTCGGGGCAGGCCCCGTGCTCGGCCTTGGTGGCCAGCACGAAGCGCGGGTCGCCCTTGAACTGCGCGTGCAGCGGGTGGTCGTGGTGGTCGACCCACACCGCGAGGCGGCCGCCGAGGTTCTTCAAGAAGGTCCCGGTGACCTTCTCGAAGGAGGTCCCGGTGCCCTCGGCGGCGAAGGCGATGTCGAGCACGGCCACGCGGCCCGCGAGGGCGTTGGCGCGGGGGAGCTTGCGGGGGGTGCCGAAGGCGACGTGGGACACGGCGTTGGCGCTACGCCGCGGTGAGGGTGCGGACTTCGTCGCGCGCGATGGTCGCGCTGCCCTTGGCGGCGCCGGGGCTGAAGCCCGCGGGGATGGCCCCGCCCTCGAAGTCGGCGAGGGAGAGCGCGCGCTCGTCGAGGCCCACCAGGGTCGCGGTGACCGTCGCGCCCGAGGTGGTCTCGACCGCGACCCTCTTGTCGAGGAAGCGCCCCCAGGGGTCAGAGCCCTCTTCGAGCGCGAGGAAGAGCTTCATCTGCTTGAGCCAGAGCTCCTGCCCGCGGGGGTCGGTGGTGTCGAGGCGCAGCTCGTTCACGAGCTTGACCGACATGTCGATCCACTCGCGGTAGCAGGCCGCGCAGATCTTCTGCTGGATCTCGGCCCCCAGCGGCGCGAGCTTGGTCCCCGGGCGGAACGGCGGCGCGGCGAGGGCGGGCTTCTCGGCTCCGCACTTGGTGCACTGGACGGTGGCGCTCATGGCCCGCGCTCTATGCCCGCCCTGGCACCCCGGCGCAAGCGCCGCGACCCGGCGCCGTGGTACTGCACCCCGCGCGATGCACGGCGCCCCGCCCGCGTACCGAGAGGTCGTCGTCGAGCGCGTCACCCGCGTCTACGGCGCCACGCGCGCCCTCGCGGGGGTCACCGTCACCTTCCGCGCGGGCGAGGTCGCCGTGATCGAGGGCGGCAACGGCGCGGGCAAGAGCACCCTGCTCTCGATCCTCTCGACCCTCGCCCGCCCCACCGCGGGTGCGCTGCGCTGGGGCGACTACGTCATGCCCGACGACCGCGACGAGATCCGAGCGTCGCTGGGCCTCGTCGCGCACGAGTCGCTCCTGCCGCCGGACCTCTCTCCCCGAGAGAGCCTCACGATCACCGCGGCCCTCTACGGCCTGCGCGCCGCCGACGTCGTCGCCCCGGCCCTCGCCTCGGTGGGCCTCGCGGAGCTCGCCGAGCGCCCGGCGCGCACCTTCTCCCGCGGGCAGCTCCAGCGCCTCGCGCTCGCGCGGGCGACGCGGCACGACCCGACGCTCCTCCTCTTCGACGAGCCCACCACGGGCCTCGACGCCGCGTCGGTCGCTCGGCTGGAGCGCTTCATCGCCGACGCCCGCGCTCGCGAGCGGATCGTCGTGGTGGTGACGCACGACCCTGGGTTCGCGGCGCGCGTCGCCGACGTGCGGGTCACGATGGAGCGCGGGCGCGTGAAGGAGACGCTGCGCGCGGGGTAGGCGACCCGCGCCGCGCGGTGGTACGGAGACGGGATGAAGGTGCTCGTGGTCGGCTCGGGGGGGCGGGAGCACGCGCTCTGCGCGGCGCTGGCGAGGGGTGGCGCCGAGGTGATCGCGGCGCCGGGCAACCCTGGCTGCGCCGAGGTGGCGCGCTGCGAGCCCGTGGGCGTGGGAGACCTCGCGGGCCTCGTCGAGCTCGCGACGCGCGAGGCCGTGGAGCTCGTGGTGGTGGGCCCCGGGGCGCCGCGGGGCGCGGGCCGCGGCGGTCGCCGGCGCGCCGCGGGGGGG
>JAEYZO010000662.1 GCA_023428035.1 Pseudomonadota bacterium
GCGGGGCGCGCCGCTGGGGGGGGGGGCGGCGCCCGCGGCGCTCGCGGCCTCGCTGGCGCTTCACGGGGGGCCGGTGCTCGCGTGCCTCGACGCGCGGCGCGACGAGGTCTACGCCGAGGGCTTCGGCGAGGGGCTCGCGACGGTGATGCCCGCGCTGCACGCGTCGCCGGAGTCGGTGGGCGCGCGCGCGCTGAGCGCGCTGGCGGGTGTCATCACCGTGGTCGGTGACCTCGACGACGCGCTCCGCGGCCGTCTCGCTTCGAGCGCGCCGGAGCGCTTCGTGTTCGTGACCCGCGCGCTGGCCACTCCCCTCGCCCGCTTCGTGTCGGTCGCGGCGAGCGCGCGCGGGGTGGTCGACGACGGCTCGCTGGAGCCGATCTACCTCCGGGGGAGCGACGCGAAGGTCCCCGCGTCGATGATAGGCGCGTCGTGAGGGCTGTCGTGCAGCGGGTGTCGCGCGCGTCGGTGACGGTGGCGGGGGAGGTCGTGGGGGCCATCGACCGCGGGCTGCTGGTGTACCTGGGCGTGGGGCGCGACGACGACGAGAGGGCCGTCGCGTACACGGTCGAGAAGGTCGTCGGGCTGCGGGTCTTCGAGGACGACGCGGGCAAGATGGGCCGCGACGTGGCGCAGGCGGGGGGCGCGCTGCTGGTGGTGTCGCAGTTCACGCTCTACGGTGACGTGAGGAAGGGTCGTCGCCCGGACTTCACCGCGGCGAAGGCCCCGGATGAGGCCGACGCGCTCTACCGGGCCTTCGTCGAGGCCGCGAGGGCGCGGGGCATCACCGTGGCGACGGGGGTGTTCCGCGCCGACATGAAGGTGGAGAGCGTGAACGACGGGCCCGTCACGCTGCTGGTCGACAGCGCGAGGGGCTTCTGACAGGGTGCTCCCTCGCACACGAGGAAACCCTTTGATTCGCTTCGCGATCCGCGGCGCCACGCCCGACGACGAGCCGCACCTCCTCGCCCTGGCGCGGCACCTCAACACCGTCAACCTCCCCGACGACCCCGCCGCGGTGCGCGAGATCCTCGAGCACTCCGCGCGCTCGCTCTCGGGCGAGCTCGCCGACCCGCGCAAGCGCGAGTACGTCTTCGTCATCGAAGACCTCGCCTCGGGCCGCGTCGCCGGCACCAGCAAGGTCATCGCCCAGCTCGGCCAGCGCGACGCGCCGTACATCTACCTCGACGTGCTCACCGAGGAGCGGTACAGCCCCACCGTCGACCGGCACTTCGTGCACACCCTCCTTCGCCTCGGGCACTCCTACGACGGGCCCACCGAGATCGGCGGCCTCGTGGTGCTGCCGGAGTTCCGCAGGGCCGAAGACAAGATCGGGATGATGATCTCCTACGTGCGCTTCGCCTTCATGGCGACGCACCGCGCGCTCATGCGCGACGAGGTCGTGGCCGAGCTCCTCCCCCCGCTGGAGCCCGACGGCACCTCGCACCTCTGGGAGGCCCTCGGCCGCAAGTTCACCGACATGAGCTACGCCGAGGCCGACCGGCTCTCGAAGCGCAACAAGGAATTCGTCAAATCCCTCTTCCCGAGCGGCGACGTGTACGCGTCGATCCTCCCGCGCGACGCGCAGGAGGTCATCGGCAAGGTGGGCCGCGAGACCCGCGGGGTGGAGAAGCTCCTGCGCCGCATCGGCTTCGCGTACTGCAACCGCATCGACCCCTTCGACGGTGGCCCGCACTTCCGCGCCGCCACTGACGACATCCTGCTGGTGAGGCGCACCCGCGTCGGGGCCGCCCGCGCCCTCGACGCCGAGCCCGAGGGGGCGCCGAAATCCCTCGTGTGCGTCGACCTCGAGCAGGCGCCGTACTTCCGCGCGGTGGCGACGCCCGCGAGGGTGAGCGAGGGCGCGGTGGAGCTCTCGCGCGAGGCCCTCGACGCGCTCACCGTGGGCGAGGGCGCCACGGTGGCCGCGCTCCCGTTGGACTGAGAGCCTGCACGAAACTTCTCCGCGAGGGCGCGGCGGCGGTACTGCCTCGGCGGTGATGGGATCGCTGCGCGAACGCTTCACCCTCGGCGTGCCCCTCGCCGTGCTGGTGGTCACCGTGGTCGCGGTGCCCGCGATGACCCTCGGCCCCGACGGGCTCTCGCGTCACCGACGGCTGCGCGGGCAGCTCGACGCGCAGCGCGAGGAGAACCACCGGCTCGTGAGGGAGCTCCACCGGCTCCGCACCGACGTAGAGCAGTTTCGCCGCGACCCCCGGGCGCGCGAGCGCGCGGTGCGCGAGGAGCTCGGCTGGGTGCGGCCCGACGAGATGATCGTCGAGGTGCCTTCGCAGCCGCGAAGGGGCATCTGATCGGGCGCTGCCGAGAAGTTGTCGCCGCGCGACGCGGGCTGATACCCGCCCATGCACGGTGAGGCGCGGACGATGAACCTCGTGTCGGTCTTTCGCGCGGGTCGGAGGGTGTTCCGGGGGACCGCCGCGCCGCTGGTCGCGCTCGCGTCCGGCGCGTGGATCGCCCACGGGGGCTTCGCGCGGGGTCACCTCGGACCCGTCGAGGTCTCGCTCGTCGCGGCGGGCGCGCTCGGGCTCGTCGTGCGCCTCACGGGCCCGCGGCTGCGCCCCGGGCAGGAG
>JAEYZO010000667.1 GCA_023428035.1 Pseudomonadota bacterium
CGCTGCTCATCGACCAGGGGGATCTCCTCGTGCACGCGGCGCGCTCGGGCCTCGGCGTCGCGCAGGTGTTCGACTTCATGGTCGACGAGCCCCTGCGCCGCGGAGAGCTCGTCGAGGTGCTGCGCCACCAGGCCGCGCCCGGCCCGCCGCTCCACGCGCTCACCTCACCGGGACGGCAGCGGCGGCCCAAGGTGCGCGCGTTCATGGAGTTCCTCGACGAGGTGCTGCGGCGCCCGGGCGCGTGACGACCGGCGAGGAGCGCGGTCAGTAGCAGAGGCGGACGTAGTCCACGGAGAAGGTCCCGAAGGGCAAGCACGTCGCCACACATCATCATCTCGGTGCCGCTGTGCAGCCCCAGCGTGTACCTGGGCGTGTATCGCACCCAGTTTTCTGGACACCAGTTTCGACTACGCCGCGATCCGCTCCTGACGGAGCGCGCGGGCTTCGTTCGGACTCCTGAACCCGTTCTTCTCGACGAGCCACTGGTCGTTGTACTTCGCGATGAAGTCGTTGACCGCGGCTCGTAGCTCCTCGACGTTGCGGAAGACGCGCCCGTAGATCACCTGCTCCTTGAGGGTGCGGTTGAATCGTTCGGCCACGCCGTTGGTCTGCGGCTCGGCCACGTAGCCGAAGCTCAGCTCCAGGCCCCAGTAGCGAGCCTCGTTGCGGAAGTGCTCCGACGTGTACTGCGTGCCGTGGTCCAGCCGCAGAGACAGACCTCGCGCCGCGTCGCGGCCCACGCCTCGGCCGATCCGCTCGAGGCCCTGCTTGATCGGCTCCAGCGCCGCGAAGCGGTCGCCCCGCACGCTCACGTGGCAGCCCATCACCTCCGCGTTCCAGTGCTCCACCGCCGTGAAGATCCACACGTAGCCGTCGTCGACCGTCGGCACGCGCAGTCCGTCGGTGCCCCACATCTCGTTCGGCGCGTCGGTCACGATCGTGCCCTCGTGCGTGCGCGCCTCGCCCTTCACCGACCGATGCGGAGACAACAGCTGCGCCTCGCGCATCACCCGTAGAACCTGCCGCGCGAACACCGCGTGGCCTCCGACCCGAAGGCGCGCGTGCACCTTGCGGTGGCCCTCGCCGCGGAACGGAGACGCCTCCAGGTCCGCGCGCACCAGCGCCAGAACGCACGTGTCGCTCACCTTCGGCTGCGGGCCGCGACGACGCGGCGTGCAACGGTCGGCTCCCTCCAGCGACGCCACCGTACCGCCGTGCTCGCTTCGCGCCACGTCGTCGTCGCCCGTGCGCGCCATGCTCGCCGCCCCCGGCCCGAGCGCCGGGGCCGTCTGCGCGTGGCTGTGCGCGGACTCCTCCTCGGTGGCGCTGCGCTGCGGCGCGGCGGTGTCCGCGTCACGCGGGCGAGGGAGCGACGGAACGTCTCCGACGGGGGCTTGGTCCCTCTGGAACAGGGGGGTCGGAGTGTCGCCCTCGGCGCCCGCGGGGGCGCACGACGACGCGCGCCGCCGCTCGCGCTCGACGTAGTGCGAGGAGCGCGGCACGCACCACGCGGTGCACACGCGCGCCAGGCCGTAGCGGCGCCCCGTGGAGGGTGAAGTCGCGGCGCTCATCGCCTCGACTTCTTCGAAGCAAAAGGGAGCTTTGCGTCCCTAGCCTTTCGGAGCAGCTCGTTCTCCATCGACAGCTCTCCGATGCGCTTCAGAGCGGCGTCGAGTTCGATCTGCTGCGGGTCGTCCGCGTCGCGCTCCTTGAGCCCGCCGTCCATGGCGGCGACGGCGCGGTCACGCCACCGCTCCAGCTTGTGCAGTGGCAGCCCCAGCTCCCGCGAGAGCCCGTCGAGCGACTCGCCCTTGAGCATCCGCAGCACCACCTCGCGCTTGCGCGCAACGCTCCACCGCTGGCCCGGACCCAGAGGGCCCACCGCCGAGGAGCCACCCGTCTTCTTCGTCTCGTTCGTCATCTCGCGCTCGACACCCATCTCGACCTCCTGGACAAACCCCTGTCCAGAACTTCCGGGTGCAGCTCAAGCACCACAACCCATCGTCGCCACGTCCTCATGGAGTCCCCTCGTCGGCGCCCACGGGTGGGCGCGATCGCTGACGCCCGTCGCCGACCTCGACGCCGGGCCGGGACTATCTATCGCCGCGGCTACTTTATATCAACGGGTGGGGTGAGGTCCGTTGCCGGCCGATGCGACGGCGGCCCTCGGCGCGCGACCCCCTCTACGAGGCCCCGGAGTACGTGGCCTTGCTCGGGCGCGTCGCCGCGAACCTCCGCCAGCTCCGCGAAGCGCGCGGGTGGAACCAGGACGAGGCCGCGCACCACTGCCGCGAGATGGCCGTGCTCGTCTACGCGAGCCTTGAGCGCGCGGAGAACAACTTCACGGCGCTCACCCTCGCCCGCGTGGCCCACGGCTTCGGCGTCGACGTGCAGACGCTGCTCGCCCCGGCCGAGCCGCCCCCGATGCGGAAACCGGGTCGGCCGCGGAAGCCGAGGCCGGCCCCCCTTCCAGGTCCTGATCTCCCGTCTGCGGCTCCAACTACCGTGACTGAGCCTTCCGAGGAGTCATCAGGGAGTTCCGGGGGTGATCCCGACGTGGAGATCCCAGCCTCCCCCGGAGCACCAGCTCGAGAGACATGACGTAGGTCATGGGGCGCTCGGCGTCCGTCTCGCAGAGCCTCTTTTCGCTGCGGACCGCTGCGGGCAGATTTTCTATAACCTGTCGTTTCTACACATACTTTCGTCGAATCGTGCTCGGGCACTTATAGAAGTGGGGATGGGAATTTCTGTGCGACCCCGCCGGTCAGCTATGGGCCGCTCTCATGCGAGCCGAAGCAGCCCCGTCAAAAAAAGTGCGCGGATCCTTGACCCCCTCTCCGCCGTCGTGGCAACTCGATACGAATACATACAAAACGCGCCGATATCGGATCTATATAGCTATGGCCATCGTCCGCACGCCCCCGCTCACGATCACCGACGAGTTCTCCAAGCGGCTCGAGGCTGCGTACGAGAAATTCGTGCGGGCTCGTCCGTGGGAGCCCGTCAACTACTCCTCGTTTCTCCGGCAACTGATCTGGCTCGGTCTGCAACGCGTCGAGGAAGACCTGGCCAACCAAATCGAAAAGCGCGATGTGTCTGAAGACCGCGTGCCTCCCGACCGTGATGCCGCGCGGCAATCGGCCGACGTTTCCTCTGGCGGCGGCCGATCTCGGAGTGCCCCGTCGACGACGCTGAGCCCGGAGGCGACCCGGCCGATGGGGCGCCCGGCGGGGGACCGCTCCACCGCATCGCCCCCCGAAGCAGAAGCAGCACGTCCCTCACCAAAGCCCCGAAAGAAGCGATCCCCGAAGTGAGCCCCTGAACCTCTACCGACGGCAAAAAGGTCCCGCCCCCCGCAACCTGTTTGGCGACAACCGCGAAGGTGGGACCCCCCAGGAGACCCGTATGAAGAGCACCCTGAGAGCTGGCCTTGTAGCACTTCTCGAAGCCCACCCGAAGGACGAAGAGGCCCAAGAGGCCCAAGACGCTGGGACGCGCCCGCGCTGGCGGAGCGTCATGCTCGAGGCCAGGGATCGGGGGGTCGTCCACGCCGACGGCACCCCCAACACCCGCCTTTTCCGCGCACACCTCCGGATGTGGGGGGTGCGAGTGCAGGGGCGTGGCAAATGCCAGCTCGTCTGCCCCGAGGAGATCGACGCCGCCCTCGACCGCCGTGCTCACGCGCAGCGCGCGAGCCTCTCCACCTCGGAGTCCCAGGCTGCGCAAGCGGCGCGCTCCATCATGGAGCGGGGAAAGCGCTGACGTGGGCCGCAAGCGAACAGGCACCACCTACGTGCTGCGCGGGAAGTGGGTCATGGCCATCCGGCTCGCCGACAAGCGCGGACCGCTGATGGACGTCCCTCCACCACCCGACGGCGGGCCGATCACGGAGGAGTACGCGAAGGAGCTGGTGCTGCTGCTCCAGCAGGGCTACGACCGCGGCGACTGGAAGCTGGGCGACGAGATCGTCAACGCGCTCCGCGGGAAGATCGCGTCGAGCCGCCCGGCGCCCATCGTGGCGTCCACTCCGGCGGAGAACCTCCCGTCGACCACTCCACCGCCGACGTCGCGGACGATGCTCGACCTTGCGCGCGACTTCGTCGCGACGCGCGATTACGAGTCCGCGCCGAAGGAGATGGCGGTGGTCGAGCGGTATATCGCGCCGTCGCCCTTCGGGTCGATGGAGGTCAAGGCCATCAATCTGGGGGCGATCCTCGCGTTCCTCTCATGGCTCCGTCAGCGCCCGTCGCAGCGGGGAGGCACTCTCGCGCCTCGAACCGTTCGGAACACCTACGACGTGGTTCAGCGCTCGCTGGATTTCGGCGTGCGGAGCGAATGGATCGCATCGAACCCCTGCGTACACCTCAAAAAGAGCGAGCGCCCAAAGATTCTCGACAAGAATTCTCGCGCACGCAAAGGGTACTGCTTCCCGAAAGCGTCGATCGTAGCCCTCATCACCGATCCTCGCGTACGTGAGGATCGGCGCGTCTTGTATGCGCTCCTCTTCCTGACGGGCTGTCGCGCTGGAGAGGCCGCGGTCCTCCGCTGGGAAGATCTCGCCGAGTCAGAGGGCGTTCTTCAGCGGCTCACGATCTCCCGAGCGAAGAAGAGCGTCTCGAAGATTGAGGGCGAGACGAAGACGAACTCGGTCCGCAACATTCCGGTGCTTCCGGCCCTCGCGCGCATCCTTGGCCTTTGGCGGAAAATTGGGTGGGCGCCCTTCATGCGCCGTCCGCCAGAGCCTGGCGATCTCATCGTCCCCAACCAGCTCGGCTTGCCGCGCGACATCAACCGTTCCAACCGCGACCTCGGTCGTGACTGCGCGAGGTTGAGCATCGAGCGGCACCACCAACACGCCGCTCGACACTCCTTCATCCGTCACCTGCTCAGCGACGGTGCGGATCGAGAGGCAGTCATGCGCATGACTCACACGCCTCGCACCACCGCATTCGATGGGTATGCAGATGGCCGCGGCGAGTGGGAGCTGGCGTGCGAGGCCATCCTCAAGCTCAAGATCGACCTGCCCGTCGACGATGAGCCGGACACCCAAGGGTCCCCCAGAGGTACCCCCAGTGATGGCGACGGTGATCGTTCGGACACCGAACGACAAGAGCGCCTCGCGCTCCAACAGCCGACGACACCGGCGCGTCGCCCGGAGCCTTCACGGCCAGCCCGACGGGCTCCCCCGAGCCCTCCGGACAGTAACGCTACGCATATCGCTACGTCGGCGGCCGACGCCCTCGCAAGTCTGCTAGATTACGAGGGATTTTCAGTCGGGGCGAGAGGATTTGAACCTCCGACTCCCTGGTCCCGAACCAGGTGCGCTACCAGGCTGCGCTACGCCCCGTAAAGGGAGGCGCGACCCTACTCGCTTCCCCCGCCGTGTCAAGCGTCGCGCGCACCTTTCCACGCGCGTCGCGGTTGTACCCTCGGGCCCACTTCGCCATCATCCCGCTCCCCGCGCGCAGCCCGCGCCGCGACGAGACACACCATGACCAACTCCTCTCCCCCTCCGCCCGACCCCGACACTCCCTCCACCGCCACGCCGCCCGCTGCCACCGAGCCCGCTGCCACTGAGCCCGCTGCCACTGAGCCCGCTGCCACTGAGCCCACCGCCGCGGCTTCACCGCCGGACCCCGCCGAGGAGCGGCGCATCGCCCTCGACGCCCTCGCCTGGTGCCGCGCTCACCCCGCCGAAGAGACCGCCGTCGAGACCGTCAACACCGTCTTCGCCCTCGAGTCCGACCCCGAGGTGCACGCGCCCCTCATCGAAGCCGCCGCCGCCGTCGTCGACGCCGTCTCCGCCCTCGATGAACCCTCCCCCGCGCTCCACGCGCACATGACCGTGCTGATGGCGAACCTGCTCTCCCTCCGCGGAGACCGCACCACCGTCGACCGACTCTTCGCCGCCTGGATGCGCAACGCACACGCCTACGGCGACGTGCACGCCACGCCACCCACCTTCCAACGCACCGAGTTCGTGCAGCAGGTCGCCGACCTCCTCGGGTGGGGCGCCCTCGACACCAAGAACGACCGCAAGGCCCTCGAACGCTTCGCCCGCTGGGTCGACTCCTGGGCGCCCAAGAACAAATTCCGCGCGCGCCGCATCGTCGACGCCATCTCGCGCAACTTCGGCCCCCCCGACGTCTGGAAGCTCGTTCGCTACCCGAACGATCGCCCCGACCACCGACACGACCACCGACCCGACCGCGGACCGAAGAAGCCCCAGAAGGAGTAACACCCCCGCCATGCCCCTCGGAGACGCCGACCCCGCCAACGACCTCGACGCCTGGGCCGCGCGGCACGGCGTCTCTCGCGAGGCCGCCGAGCTCTACACCCAGAGCGACGTCATCGACCTGCACATCGAGCCCTTCCTCTGGAAGAGACTCACTCGCTACGACTTCCTCGCGGAGCACGGCGCGGGGCTCCTCAAGGGCGCCTTCGGCCGACAGACAGACCTCCCGCGACTGCGCGAGGCCCGCATCACCGGCGCCACCTGGGTCATCACCACCAACCCCGCCCGCACCGCACAGGGACGCGCCGACACCTTCGTGCGAAACCTCGCCCGCCTGCGCGCCGAGCTCGCCAAGGCCCCCGACGAGGTCGCCGTCGTCCGCAACGCGAGGGAGTACCGCGCCGCCCGCGCGAAGGGCCTCCACGGAGCGTTCATCGGCATCCAGGGCGGCAACGCGCTCGACCTCGCCCCCGACGGGTCGAGCCTCGACCTCATCGCCGATGACCTCGTCCTGCGCGTCACCCTCGTGCACCTCACCATGTCGCGGCTCGGCGCCACCAGCTCGCCGCTCAAGCTCCCAGGCTCCGACGCCGGGCTCACCCCGCGCGGCCGCGACTACGTGCGCGCCCTCAACGCCCGCAAGATCTTCGTCGACCTCGCCCACATCTCCCGCAAGGGCTTCTTCGACGCCCTCGAGGTACACGACCGCTCGCAGCCCGTGCTCGTCACCCACACCGGCGTCACAGGCGTCACGCCCCACTGGCGGAACATCGACGACGAACAGCTCCGCGCCGTCGCCGACCTCGGCGGAACCGTCGGCGTCATGTACCAGTCGTCCTTCCTCGGAGACCCTCACTTCGGAGGGAGGCTCGCCTCCGTCGTCGACCACCTCGATCACGTCGTGAAGGTCGTCGGCGAAGACTTCGCCTCCCTCGGCTCAGACTGGGACGGGATGATCGTCACCCCCCGGGATATGCCGACCTGCTCGGAGCTGCCTCTCCTCGTGCAGGAGATGCTGAACCGGGGCTGGTCACCCCCTCGGGTGCAGAAGGTCCTCGGGGGGAACTTCCTCCGCGTCGTCGAGAGCCTCCGCGGCTGACACGACGTCGACGTCGCGAAACCCACTTCTCCACCAGCAGCCGCGCGACCTCGCCCACCAGCGGCACCACCGCCGCCGCCAGCGCGCTCAACACCGCACCCCCCAGCTTCGACAACCACGGGAGCACCTCCCGCAACAGGTTCGCCATCGCGTCCTCCATCGCCGTCCTCCACACCGCGACCCCGCGGCGTCTCTGACAACCGGAAGATGACAACTGGCAACCGTCCCGTCAACAGGAGACTGAACGCACGAGCTCGTTTGGTAGGGGCGTGTGGTCAGACGGCGATTGTCAGAAGCGCAGGCCCACGGCCACGCGGAGGTAGGGCCCCGCCACCGAGAGGGGCCCGAGGGTCACCCACGACGTCGGGATCGCGTCGGGGTCGTTCTGCGCGCGGCCGGTGTTGGCGACGAGGGTGGGGGAGCCCGTCCATCGGTAGCCGGCCTCGACGAGGGCGGTGAAGCGCGCGCTGCGCCAGCCGATCGCGCGGAGGAAGTTCGTCGTGGTGATCGAGACCCCTCCGCCCGTGCCGACCTGCCAAGTCCACTCGTCGACGAAGAGGGGGGCGCCGTCGCTCTCGGGCTCCAGCCTCCCGTCGTGGTAGAGCGCGCCGCCGCTCACCCTGGCGTAGGGCTGCAGCCAGCGCGCGAAGGGCAGGCGCACCCGCAGCGAGGCCGCGCCGTGCAGCGAGTGCGTGCTGAGCTGCGACTCGTAGGTCTGCCGCAGTAGGCGACGGCCGCTCTCCAGGCCCCAGCCGAGCTCCACCGCGGCCACGAAGAGCGACTGCGAGGGGGAGACGTCTCGGCCCACGAAGAGCCCCACCGCGGGGGTCGCGACGGAGGTGGAGAAGGCGTCCCACGAGGCGTCGTCGCGCCAGCGGGGGCCGATCTCGAGGCCGGCGACCCAGGGCGAGTCAGGGTCGGCGTGCGCGACCGCGCTGAGCGAGAGCGACGCGGCGACGATCGAAGCGAAGATGCGTGTGCGGGTCATCGGTCACTCCACCGTCCCGAGGACGTCGGTGAGGAGAAAGCCTTCGATCGAGCGAGCCCCCTCGCGAGAGGGCGCGGCGCCGTCGAGCACGGTGATCCAGCCGCCGTTCGCGGGGTGGATCGCCACCACGCGGCGACGCCCCATCGCGTCGGTCACGGGGATCACGTCGGTCACCGGCCCGTCGAGCAACAACTCCCCCGGGCGGAACGAGCGCAGGTCGATGTAGCCCACCCGGTCGCTCGACCGCGGCGCCACCCAGAGCGCCTCGCGGTCGTCGTCGAAGCGCGCGCCCTCCAGGGTCACCTCCGACAAGATGGGAGCCGCCGTGCGGCGCTCCAGGTCGAGGAGCGAGAGCCTCCCTTGCGAGCTCGACGGGTGACCCAGCACCACCACGCCCCGGTCGCTCAAGGGCAGCGCCGCCGTCACCGCGCGCTGGAGCTGCACCGTCTCGACGTTCTGCCCGCGGCGAGACTCGATGCCGTCGAGGGCCATGAAGCTCACCGCCGTCGTCGCGCCGCTCGTCGAGTACAAGAGCGCCTCACGAGGGCCGCCCGCGCCTCCACGCTCGTAGAGCAGGATGTTCGTCGCCGGAGCGTCGAGGGGGATCGGGATGACCGTGTTCGCCCGCGCGTCGATCAGCCTCGCGTCGGAAGAACCCGGCGACACCACCAGCAGGCGTCGGTTGGTGACGTCACCCACGAGGGCCATGTCGGCGGGGCGACGTCCCGCGGCGAGCTGGTTGATCGCGGGGCGAAAGTCGTTTCCGTCGGTTCCGCTCGGGGTCGCGGGCTCCAGGCGAAGCACGTACACGTCGTCGCTCGCCGCGGCGCGCACGTAGAGCGTCGCGCCCTGGGTGTCGAACAACACCTGCGTCGGGCGGATCGCGCGCGGGTCCTCGGGGAGCGTGAGGCGCACGGTGATCTCCACGCGCTCGGGGTGCGCGAGGTCCATCAGCGTGAGGTAGGCGTCGCTCAGCACCACCGCGAGGGTGCGCGCCTCGCCGTTCACCTCCATGGGCGGAGAGAACACCACGTCGTTGGGAACACCCCCGAAGCTGCGCACGGTGCGCTGCGTGGGGTTGGTGGCCGAGGGCGCCTGCGTGAGGTCGACCAGCGCGACCTCGTTGGGGTTGAAGAGCAGACGCCCCGCGTCGCTCATCGGGCGGAAGTACGTGATCGCGAAGCGCCCGTCGGGGGTCTGCGCCACGGCGTTGAAGGGAGAGCCCACGGGGTACGTGCGCGCGGGGGTCGTCCCGGTGAGCGGGAGCGCGGTGAGGGAGCCGGGCTCGGGGGCGACGCCTCGGGCGCCTCGGCGTCCGCGGGAGAGCACCAGGGCCTCGGGGGCGCCGTTGCGCGCGACCACCGCGGTGGGCTCGGCGCCGACCTGAACGACGCGCGTCGAGGGAGCGTCGCCGGAGACATCGACGGCCACGGCGCGGGCGCTCGCGGTCTCGACGAAGACGACAGCGCCGGCGGCGGCCACGGGGGGCAGGGTCGTGAGCGCGAGCCCGTAGCGGTCTTCGCTGTCACGACAGGCCGGCGCGAGGAGCGACACGGCCAGGGCGAGGGAGAGTGTGTGCTTCATGGGTCAGTCCACGATCCTGCTGTTGAGCTCGAAGCCGGTGACCGACTGGAGCGCGCCGTTGCCCCAGTCGATGAAGGTGATGCGACCCTCGGGGTGCTCCTGACCCACGAACGCGCGCATGGTGCCGGGCACCACTCCCACGGCGAGGGGCGGCGAGCCGAGCTGCGTGTCGTTCACGACGAAGCTCCGCATCGAGACGCGCTGCACCAGAGAGACGCCCGCCGTGTCGTCGCGGAGCGTGACGAAGGCGAAGTCTCCGTCGGGGGTGAGCGCCGTGGAGCCCGGGTCGGCGGGCGTGAGCTGGAGCTTCGCGAAGCGCGTCGGGACGTCGACCAGGGTGTAGCCCCACGCGCGGTCGATGCGCGTCTCGAGGTCGAGGTTGGGCTCGTTGATGTTCCCCGGCGAGCGGCCGTGGATCACCAGCGCGGTGCGTCCGTCGGGCGCGAAGGCGACGGCCCTCACGGTCTTTCGCAGGCGCAACACCGAGGGAGACACGGAGCCCGTGAGGTCGAGGAGGATCAGCCGCTCGACCTCGGCGGCGGTGGTCCAGAGGAGCGCGCGGCCTCCGTCGGAGGCGATGGCCACGGAGCCGAAGAGCTCTCCCACGAGCTCGGTGCTGGTGACCGTCGTGGGGTCGTCGAAGGCCGCGGGGAGCGGCACCCGCAAGACGCGCCCGCGGTCGCGGATCACCGCGAGGGCGAAGCTCCCGTCGGGGGAGACGTCGAGGTCGGTGACGACGCCGCCCGCGTCGAGGGTGCGCACCTCGCGGCGCGTGAGGTCGACCAGGCGCAGCGCGCTCGAGCCCTCGATGCGCGCGATGGCGTAGCGGCCGTCGCGGGTGACGGAGACGTCCGACGGGCGCGCGTCGCGGGTGGGCGGGATCGACACGCCGCCGTCGACGCCCGCGTCGGACATCCCCGCGTCGGTCACCGTCGAGACCCTGTCGTCGGCGAGGGAGACGTTGGGGATGATCGCGGGCCCGGTGAGGTCGGCGAAGCGCAGGATGGAGAGACCGTCTTCGGTCACGACGTAGGCCGCCTCGCCGGTCGCGTCGAAGACGACGTCGATGGGGCGAAAGCCGACGGAGAGCTGCACCGCGCGGTCTCCCGCGGGGTCGAGGGTGAGGAGCGCGACGTCTTGAAAGCTCCCCGCGGGCACGCCCGTGTTGGGGCGCGAGGTGTCGAGCCACACGACGGCGTGACGTCCGTCGGGCGCGATGGAGATCGCGTTGGCCCCTGGGACGATCGGCACGCTGGAGGTGGCGGTGCGCCCGTCTGTGCCAGTGCGGAGGATGGAGGCGGTGTTGGTGTGGACGTTCACCACGATGGCCTCGTCGCGACCGGGCACCGTCGCGAGGAAGGTCGGCCCGTCTCCCGCCTCGACCGACTGGATCGCGAGGGTGCGCGAGTCGATCACCGCGACGGTGTCGCGGCGGGGGTTGGCGACGTAGACGTAGCGGCCTCCGGCCTGCGGGAGCTCGAAGGCGCGGCGCTCTTCGACCTCGGGCGGGAGCCCCGTGTCGTCGGGGGAGCCTCGGTCTGCCGCGGCGCCCGCGTCGAAGCGGGGGAAGTCTCCCCCGCCAGGGAGGTTCGCGGAGGGGGCGTTGTCGGAGCCGCAGTGGTAGAGCGCGAAGCCGAACACCGGGATCAACCCGAGGAGCGTGTGGCGTAGTCGCATGGGGGAGGCGCTCCGCACGAAGCGGGCCAGGGCGTGGGAGGGTGCGGCGGGGCGGTGGCCCGCGCGCGAAGGGCGCTCACCCACAAGAGAGCGACGGGCGGTGGCCCTCACCCCCAGCCCCTCTCGCTGCGTGCGACGGGGCTGTTGGCCCTCACCCCCAGCCCCTCTCCCACTTCGTGGGAGAGGGGTGCGTCGAACACCGAAAACTGCGACTTCAATGGCCGTGTTGGCAGCGTGGCAGTTGGGCCGTTGGCCGCTCCTCTCGTCGCTCACACGGCCCCCGCC
>JAEYZO010000706.1 GCA_023428035.1 Pseudomonadota bacterium
CGCGGGGGCCCGGGGATCGTGCACGGCAACGTCACCGCGATGTTCGAGCTCCTCGCGACCTTCGCCGCGGTGCTGCTCATCGCGGGATGGATGCTCGGACCGACGCTCCTGCGCGCGCGCCGGAGCCCCGACGAGGCGCTGCCCGGCACCCGCGCCGTGGTGTACTTCGGCGCGCTCGGCGCGGGCTTCATGCTCGTCGAGGTCTCGCTCGTGCAGAGGATGCACGTGGTGCTCGGCCACCCGACCTACGCGCTCGTGGTGGTGCTCGCGGGGCTGCTGGTCGCCACGGGCGTCGGGAGCGCGCTCTCGCCCCTGGTCATCCGCTCGCGCCGCGCGACCTCGCGGGCCGCCGCGGTCGCGGGGGTGATCGTCGCGGCGCTCCCCTGGGCGGTGATCCGGCCCGCCTCGGCGCTCTTCGCCGACGCGTCGCTCGGCGCTCGAATGGCGTGGACCGGCGCCTGCGCAGCGGCGGTGGGGCTCGCGCTCGGGATGCTCTTCCCGGCGGGGGTACGCTGGCTCGACCGGGGCCGAGGCGCGCCCCTCGCGCTCGCGGTGAACGGCGCCACCAGCGTGCTCGGCAGCGTGGCGGCGGTCACGGTCTCGGTGTGGTTCGGCATCCCTTGGTCCTTCGCGCTCGCGGGGGCGGTGTACCTCGCCGCGGCGCTCGCGGGGCCGCACCGCTGGGCCGAAGCCGACGCGTCGCTCAGTCGCTCAGTCGAAGCACCGCCAGCATCGCCAGCCACGTGAGGCCGAAGAGCACCCGCAGGCGATCCCACGACCGGCTGGCGCGCGCGGGGTCGAGGGGCACGAACACCCCAGCGAGGAACATCGCCCCCACGGGGTTCACGTACGCGGCGGCGTAGACGGCCGCAGCGAGCATCAGCGCCCGCGCGATGAGCGCGGTCCTCTCCGGGCCGAGGACCACCGCGGTGGTGCGCACGCCCGCGGCGCGGTCGGTGGGCTCGTCGCGCAGCACCTGCACGGCCTCGGTCACCATGCACAGGATCGCGAGCACGCCCGCGAGCCTCCACCCGTCGGCGCGGTCGATGGGAAAGCCCACCATCGCCATCGAGGCGCCCCAGAGGCCCATCGCGACGAGGTCGAGCAGCGGACGGTGCTTCAACACCCGGGAGTACAGGAAGATCACCGCGACGTTCACCGCGGCCGTCACGAAGAGCCCCCGCGAGTGCGCGGCGCCCAGCGCGAGCACGAGCGCGCCCAGCGCCGCCACGGCGCCCCAGCCCTCCCGAGTGTGCGCCGCGAGGAAGCGCGTTCGGGCCTCGTCGCGCCCCTGCGCCGCGAGGTCGATCGCGACGTCGAAGCAGTCGTTGACGAGGTACACGAAGAGGTTGAGCGCGACGCCGAAGGCCGCTCGGTAGGCGATGTCGCGCGGCGCCAGGCCGATCGCGGCGGCGAGCGTGAGGCTGGTGACGAGGTTGCCGGCCTCGCGCTTCTTCACGCGGTAGGCGGCGACGTCCCAGACGATGCGCCCAGAGGCGCGGAGCTTCGACGCGAGGGAGCTCAAGGGACGGGGTATCGTCCCACGCGAGGCGCGGGCGGCAAAGCGCTCAGCCGAGGCGCGGGGGGTTCACGCTCACCCCCCGGGCTCGTAGAGAGACTCGAACTCCTTCGCGAAGCGTTGGTACACGGCCTTGCGGCGGACCTTCAGCGACGCGGTGAGCAGCCCCTCGTCGACCGTGAGCGGGATCTCGCTCACGAAGTACCGCTTGATCGTCTCGTAGCTCGCCAGCTCGGCGTTCACCGCGTCGACGCGGGCGGTCACGAGCACGTTCACGTCCTCGCCCCGAGATCGCGCCGCCGCGGCCTGCGCGGGGTCGAGCCAGATCCCCGCCACGAGGTAGCGCCTGCCGTCCCCGTACACCACCACGTGCGCGAAGAGCGGGTCGTCGCGGAAGCGCACCTCGATGTTCGCCGGCGGCACGTTCTTCCCGCCCGCGGGGACGCGGATGTCCTTCTTGCGGGCGACGATCTGAAGGTACCCGTCGTCGGTGAAGCGCCCCACGTCGCCGGTCAGGAACCACCCGTCGTCGGTGAAGGCCGCCCGCGAGGCGTCGGGGTCCTTGTGGTACCCGCCGAAGACGTTGGGGCCGCGCGCGAGGATCTCGCCGTCCTCCGCCAGCTTGAGCTCCACCGACGGAAAGGCCCTGCCCACCGTATCGAACCTGAAGCCCTCGGGGCGGTTCATCGTGAGCGTGGGCGAGGTCTCGGTGAGCCCGTAGCCCTCGATGATCAAGAGCCCGCACTGGTGCAAGAGCTCCTTCACCTCGAGCTTCAAGCCCGCGCCCCCCGAGAGGCAGAACTTCAACCGCCCGCCGGTGACCGCGTCGAGCCTCGCGCGGCGCTTCGCGGGGTCGACCTCGCTCTCCACCGCCTGCGCGATCTTCTCCCAGTACGCGGGCACGCTCATGAAGACCGAGGGCTTGATCTCGGGGAGGCGCGCGAGCACCGACCCGGGGTCGA
The DNA here is from genome assembly GCA_023428035.1 of Pseudomonadota bacterium. Lineage (GTDB taxonomy): Bacteria > Myxococcota_A > Polyangia > Polyangiales > JAEYZO01. The sequence continues at coordinate 2,482 of JAEYZO010000706.1, forward strand.
CCAGGTAGCTCGTGAAGCCCAGGGTGTTGCCCAGGCACAGCTCGCCGAAGCCGAAGATGTGGCTGAAGGGCAGCCAGAGCGCGTCGACGGAGTCTTCGTCGATGAGCGAGCCGAGGCACTCCAGCCAGTCGCGGCCGTTCACGCCCACGTTGCGGTGCGTCAGGGGCACGCCCTTGGGGTTCCCCGTGGTGCCGCTCGTGTAGAGCATGAGGGAGGGCGAGTCGAGGTCGATGGCGTCGAGGAGCGAGTCGAAGCGATCCGCGAAGCGCGCGTGGATCGCGCCGCCCCTCTCCATCAATCGCGACCAGGGCACGACGCTCGCGCGCAGCCACGCGAGGTCGATCGCGCCCCTCGCCTCGGCGGAGACCCCGGCGAGCGCCGCGTCGAGGTCGAGCTCCTCGTCGAGCAGCACCACGCGCTGCACGTCGGGGCAGCGGGGCAGGCACTCGAGGACACGCGAGAGCTGCGCCGCGCCGTCGACGAAGACCGCCCGAGCGTCGCTGTGCGCGAGCACGTAGGCCGCCTGCTCGACGGTGCTCGCCGGGTACAGCGGCACCATCACGCCCCCCGCGGCCTGGATCGCGAGCGCGGCGG
>JAEYZO010000731.1 GCA_023428035.1 Pseudomonadota bacterium
CCTCTGTCGACGCCGGTCGCGCCGACGTTCCCACTCAGCCCCCCACCGACGCCGGCGCTGAAGACGTCACGACGCCCCCTGTAGACGTCCCTCCCGCGGGCCCCACGGCTCTCCTGGAGCTCGTCCCGATGGACCTCTGGGCGCAGCGGCTCCCCGCGGGCGAGCACACCCTCGCGGTCACCCTCGGCGGCGCCCCGGTCACTCTGGGCTCGGGCCCCGACGGATCCTGGCGCCTCCCCTTGCGCGAGCCCGGCACCTACGTCGTCTCGCTCACCGCCCCCGCGCACCGCCCGCTCACCGTCACCCTCACCTTCGACGGCAGCGCCGCCCCCAACGCCGTCACCCTCAACCGCGACGCGCGCGCCGCCGGCGCCGGGGTGCTCGTCTCCCACGCCACCCGCTCCGTCGACGGGGTCACCGTGCCCGTACACACCGCGTGGCTCGGCGCGCGGCACCTCTGGTTCAGCGCCCAGGGCCGGCCCGCCCGCCGCGGCAACAACGTGCGACTCCTCATGGACGGCGAGGAGGCCTGGAGCGCCGTGGCCACCGACCTCCGCGCGACGCGCAGCACCGCCCACGTCGCGACCTGGTGGTGGGAGTCTGACTTCGAGCTCCAGCGCGACGCGGTCACGCACCCGAGCTCCACCGAGGCGTCACGCCGGGCCAACACCATCCTCTCGATGCTCGAGGGCTCCCCCGCGCAGAAGCGCGTGCTCGTGGGGCAGTTCCTCAACATGGACGGCCTCGCCTCATCGGTCTCCTCCGACGCCGCGCTGCGCGCGCACGGCACCGCCCGCGGAGACCGCTTCGAGTACATGGGCCAGGCGAACCCGTCCCGAGGGATGTTCCGCTGGCAGGTCCCGAGCTTTCGCTTCGGCGCGCGGGTGCAGAACAACACCACGGGGGGTGGCTCTCTGCGCTTCGACGCCGACCCCTTCATCGACTCCGAGGTCGCGCCCCGGGACGTCGACCTCACGCACTGGCCGGTCACCCTCGACCTGCTCCACGCGTCGTACCACCAGAAGTTCATGGTGCTCGACGACCGCGTGGCCTTCATCGGCGGGATGAACCTCCGGCGGGTGGATTGGGACACCTCGCAGCACCTCGTCTTCGAGCCGCGGCGGATGCTCTTCTCCTCCACCACGGCGCAGCGCCGGGCGGTGGTCGCCCGCGAGGAGCTCCCCGACAACGGCCCGCGCAAGGACTACATGGTCCGCGTCGAGGGCCCGGCGGTGCGCGACGCCGAGGACATCTTCCACCAGCGCTGGCGCTACCTCATCGACACCCGCGCCGACTACAGCGACGACGCGACGGACTTCGCCGTGCCCGCGCCGTCAGCCCCCGTCGCGGGGGGCGTGCAGGCGCAGGTGACCGCGACCCTTCCCGCGCCCTTCAACGAGAACGCCATCGCCGAGACCCTCTTCAACGCGGTCGAGCAGGCGCGGCAGTACATCTTCATCGAGGACCAGTACTTCCGCGTGCCGATGCTCACCGACGTGATCTACCGGCGCATGGAGGAGGTCCCCGGCCTGCGCCTGGTGGTGGTCACCAAGCCCGTGAACGAGTGGGCCGACCCCGGCTGCGCGTGGACCTACCGCACGCACGCGCAGTTCCGATCGCGCTTCGCGGGGCGCTACACCCTGCTCCAGCTACGGGCCTTCGACACCCAGGTCACCTGGGGCATCGACGAGACCGAGTCGCGCTTCGTCGACATCGACACGCACTCGAAGATCATGATCGTCGACGACGTGTTCCTCTCGGTCGGGTCGGCGAACAAGAACAACCGGGGCTTGATCTACGAGGGCGAGCTCAACGTGGCCGTCTACGACCCGACCTGGGTGCGCGCCGCCCGACGGCGGGTGATCGCCAACCTCCTCGGGGCCTCCTCGGTCTCCGACGACCCCGCGGCGTGGTGGACGGCCATCTCCGACGCGGTGCGCTGGAACGACGGCGTGCGCTCGCGGTGGACCGCCGAGGGCGACGACATCTCCCTCGACGGCCGGCCCCTGCCCGCGGAGTACCGCCCCCGGGGCTTTCTCTACACCCTGAACCCTGGCCCCTCGTCGGACTGCTTCATCGAGGGCATCGGCCCCGACGTGGTGTGACCGAACGCGGGACGCACGTCCCGCGGATCGGTGTCGGTACGAGCACCGACATCACTTCGGCGTCGCACGTCAGAACCGCAGCGCGGCGCGGCCCATCAGCGAGACCTGGAAGCCCACCGAGTCGCCCGACTGCGAGAAGGCCGTCGAGGTGGGCGAGGTGCCTCGCGTGAGGTTGAGCAGGGTGAAGTCGAGCCCCGCGCCCACGGTGACGTACTTGATGACCGCGAAGTCGACGCCGCCTCCGACCTGGAGGTTCCACCCGTTGATGCTCGGGCACTCGGTCGAGGTCGACCCCGGGGAGCAGTTGAAGGTCGCCGACGCGAGGTTCACGTCGCCGAGCCACGCGTAGCCGATGCCGAGACGCGCCCAGGGTTGGATCAGCGGCGAGGGCAGGCGCAGCTCGCCCATCAGACCGACGGTGCCGATGTCGAAGGGGGTGTAGCGCGCGAAGTCGAAGTGGCCGCCGACGGAGACCGGGCCGAAGCGCATCCCGACGAAGGCGCCGTAGCGGGGGCCTGTCTCGCTGTTGGTGTCGACGCCGGGGAAGAGCCCGCCGTTGTTGAAGCTCGCGACGTTGGCCCAGGAGACCCCGACCTCGGGTTGGAGCACGAGCCAGTCGACGTTGGTGAAGCCCTGCGCGCGGCCCTCGGAGGCCGCGGTGAGCGCGGCGAGGGAGAGGGCCGCGAAGGAGAGGGCTGCGGGAGTCTTCATGCGTCGCCTCGCGGGTTGAGGGCCTGGGTCAGGTCGGCCTCGTCGGGGACCTCGTCGAGCACCGGGAGCCGGTAGCCGCCGTCGAGCCAGCGCGCGAGGTCGATGGTCTTGCAGCGGCCCGAGCAGAACGGGGCCCAGGTGTTCTCGGGCCGCCCCTTCGTCACGGGCGACCTGCAGATCGGACACGGCGTGCTCATGGGATGAGTCTACGCTCCCCGCGGGAGCGCAACCGCGGGTCACATGCAGACGTTGGCCGCGCCGGGGGTGCCGAAGTCTCCGCCGGTGCCGAACGACGGCCCGCCGTGGCACCAGTTGGCGTTGAGCTCGTTCATCGCCGCGTCGAGGATCCCTGGGCGGAGAGACTTCGAGCGGCCTTCGAGGTAGGGCCACCCCGAGGTCATGGTGTCCATCCACGCGACCTGGTCGACGAGCACCCCCGTCGAGGTCTCGATCACGACCTCGTCGCCGCTGTTGCCCAGCGCCATGCTCGGGTAGACGTAGGCGGCGGTCACGCCCCCGTTGGTGGCGGGGTTGCCGTTGCGCGCGAGCACCGCGTAGCCCCTCGGAGGCACGAGGATCGGAGACGAGCCGGTGATGGTGAAGCGGTCGCTCCCGAGGTCGCGCACCACGAGCCCGCGGAGGTCTACCGGCGTGGAGCGCGGGTTGTAGACCTCGAACCACTCGCCCAGCGTGTCGGAGATCATGCCGGGCTTGTTCATCACCTCGGTGATCACCAGCGCGCCGGTGATGGTGCCCATCGCGCACGCGCCCGATACGCAGGTCGCGCCCACCTGGCACCACCCCGCGGGCGTGGTCGGCGCGCACGGGCACAGCGGCCCCGTGCAGGGCGGAGGCCCGGTGTCGACCGGCCCCGTGTCGCGAGGGCCCGTGTCGACGGGGCCGGTGTCGCGAGGACCGGTGTCCATCGGTCCGGTATCGACGGAGCCGGTGTCGCGAGGGCCGGTGTCCATCGGCCCCGTGTCGCGCGGTCCGGTGTCGACGGGGCCGATGTCGCGAGGGCCCGTGTCCATCGGTCCGGTGTCGACGGGTCCCGCGTCCATCGGCCCTGTGTCCATCGGTCCGGCGTCGACTGGGCCCGAGTCCATGGGGCCAGCGTCGATCGGGCCCGTGTCCGTCGGCCCAACGTCCTCCGGCCCCGCGTCGACGGGGACGTCCTCGGGCGACGTGTCCGTCGCGACGTCGACGTCGCTCGTCACGTCGGGCGCGCCCCGGTCTGTCGTCGCCGCGTCGACGCCGGGCACCGGGCGCAGACCGTCGAAGTCGTACATGCACCCCGCGGCCAGCGAGAGCGCCGCGAGCGCGAGGGCCCGCGCCGTTCGGTCAGAACGCACCGGACACCCCGAAGGTCCCCCGCGAGGGGTCGAGGAAGGGGTTGATCGACGCTCGCGGCGCGGGCTCCAGCGCCTCGCGGCGCGGACCGCCCACCGCGATCATCACCACCCCCGCGATCACCGCGGCGGCGCCCACGCCGAGGCTCACGTTCGCGAGGAGCTGCGTCTGCGCGCCCGCGTCGATGTCGGCCACGTCTCGGCTCGTGCAGCGGTTCCCGCAGCGCGCCACGAGGTCGTCGTACTGCTGCCCCGCCACCACGCCGAGGGCCGCGAAGGCGCCGAGCGCGGCGACGCCCAGGCCCGCGACCACGAAGCCCGCGACCCGCACGCCCCCGCCCCGAG
>JAEYZO010000734.1 GCA_023428035.1 Pseudomonadota bacterium
GCCGTCGTCTCCGCCGCGGGCGAGGGGACCTGCGAGGGCGAGGCCGCGCGACGTCGCTGCGCGCGGGTGATCTCCGAGATGTCCTGCGCCGACCTCGCCGCGGCGACGCTCACGCTCCCCGCGTGGCACTGGCCGGGAGACACCACGGCGTGGGCCGAGGGCTACACGCGCCTCGTCGACCAGCGGGTCACGGCCTGCCTCACCGTCGAGCGCGGAGGCGTCGCCCCCGACGCGAGGCAGCGGCACGCGCTCGACCTCTACGCGCGTCGAGCCGCGGTCGCGGTGAGCGTCGCGTCGCGCAGGGCGGGGTGCGTGACGAACGAGAACCTCCTGCCCGCGTGCGGGCGCGTCGTCGAGGCGCTGTCGTGCGCGGAGCTGCGGGCGCGCCTCCACCCTGACCCGAGCGAGACGCGCGCCGACCTCGGAGAAGACTGCGCGCGCCTCGTCACCTGCGCGGCGCCGGGCCTCTGACGGTCACACCCCGCGCCAGCCGCGCACCGAGCCCGGGCGGTCCTCAGGGCCGAGGTGCACGACGGGCACGTCGGGCAGCGAGGGCTGGTCGGCGAAGATCGGAGACTGCTTCTCCTTGGCGACCGCGAACACGCTCTTGAGCTTCGCGAGGATCCCCGTGGCCTCGAGGGGCTTCGCGTCCTCTCGGTAGTAGTCGTACCAGGGGAGGTTGTAGCTGCGGTACTGCTCCGCCGTGACCGGCGGCTGCGGCGGGGCCTCGCCCGTGCAGCGCCTCCACATCGCCGAGTTCAGCACGTGGACGAAGCAAGCCTCGCCGAGCTCGACGGCGTAGTCGTCCACGGGGCGGGTGTCGACGAAGACCTCCTGCTTCATGCGCCCGCCCGCGCCGAGGCCCATCGCTCCGCCCACCGGCGCCGCGCAGGCCGGCGGCGCGGCGTAGTTCATCGCCTGCGCCGATGGGAACACGTCGAAGGGCAACGGCGGCACCACGGGCTTCGGCAGGAGCTTCGGCAGCAGGCCCACCAGCGTGCGCTGGAGCGCGTACTCCACCTCGCGGAAGCGCGCCGCGTCGGAGAGCGGCACCACCCCGATCTGCACGCCCCCCTCCTTCGCCTCGCCCGTGACCTGCTCCTCGGCGGTGTAGCCCTCACCCAGGGGCATCGCCACGAACTGCCGCACCACGCCCTTCGCCACGCAGAAGCCGTCGAGCCACGGCTGCGCCGGGAGCGCGACGTAGTCCTGCGGGGCGCGGTTGAGCCCGCCCGCGAAGGGCTCTCCCGTGACGGCGTTCACGCCCCCCGCGGCGATCTTCATCGCGGCCCCAGCGCCGGCGCTGAAGTGCATCCACAGGGCCTCGCCCTGGTACATCGGCAGCGCGACGCCGCCGCGGGCCTTCCACGCTTGGGGCGTGTCCTGCCCGAGGTCCTCCACCCGGCGCAGCGGAAAGGCCCCGAGCCCCGGCGGCAGCGGGTGGTCCTTGCCGTCGTCGGGCAGCCGCAGCGTGCGCTGGAACACCACGCTTACCTCCCGCGGCGGCCGCTGCGTGGGCCGACCCCCCGCCTCGCTCCACGCCTCGTCTCGGTAGGCGCGCCCGATGGCCTCGTCGGTGAGCGCGTCGAGGGCCTCCCGCGCGGTCTGCACCCACTCTGGCGTCTGTGAGTCGTAGGGCGAGCGCCGCATCAACTCCGCGAAGGCCGCCTGGCGGTCTTCACTCACCACCCGCGCCGCCTGCGCGTCGATGGCCGCCTCCATCCGAGCCTCGAGCCTCCGCTCCACCTCGGGGAAGCTGAAGGCCAACCGATCGCCCGTCACCGTGATCATCGCCGGTCCTCCCGTGCAGCCCGCGAGAGTAACTCCACCCGACGTCCCCCGGGCAATCCGTTCCCCGCCCGAGAGGCGTAGGCCCTCGTCCCCGTGCCACGAAATCTTCCCTCCGTGCTTTCGCCCCGCGATGGGGCTGTGTTACGACCCCCGGCGCTCGTGGCACGGTTTGCGCCGGCGTTGTGTCTCCTGATCGCGCCCTCGTTGGCGGCGGCGCAGCCGGCGCTGACGGGCGACGACGACGAGGTGGCCGAGGTGACGGTGCACGGCCGAGCGTCGCAGCGCCGCGGGGCCTCGGACCACGACATCACGGTGGGGGTGTTGCGCGCGGTGCCTCGCACGAGCGCGGCGGAGTTCCTGAGCCTCGCGCCGGGCTTCTACCTCTCGCAGCACGGCGGAGAGGGAAAGGCCCACCAGCTCTTCCTCCGCGGCTTCGACGCGCAGCACGGGCAGGACGTGGAGTTCTCCCTCGGGGGATTGCCCCTCAACGAGGTGTCGAACGTCCACGGGCAGGGCTACGCCGACCTCAACATCGTGATGCCCGAGGTGATCGACCGGGTGCGGGTGCTCGAGGGGCCCTACGACCCGCACCAGGGAGACTTCGCCGTCGCGGGCTCCGCCCGCCTCGACCTCGGGGTGGCCGAGCGCGGCGCGATGCTCAGGGGCTCGTACGGGATGTTCGGCACCGCGCGGGCGCTGGCGCTCTTCGCCCCGAGCGGGATGCGCCGGGAGACCTTCGTGGCCGCGGAGCTGTTCCGCACGGCGGGCTACGGAGAGAACCGCGCGGCGTCGCGCGCGTCGGGGGTGGGCCAGTACGTCCACGCGCTGCACGGCGGGGGGACGGTGCGGGTGCTGGCGCAGTCCTACGCGGCGCGCTTCGACTCCCCCGGCGTGGTGCGCGAGGACGACTACCAGTCTGGCCAGCAGGGCTTCTACGGCAGCTACGACCTGCGCCAGGGCGGCTTCTCGTCGCGGCACTCGCTCCTCGCGGAGCTGTCGATCCCGAGCGGGGCCTCTCGCACGGCGGTGAGCGCCTTCGGGTCGCTGCGCGAGCTGCGCGTGCGCGAGAACTTCACGGGCTTCGCCCTCGACGCCCGCGGAGACCGCTACGAGCAGGTGTACTCCGCGGCCACGGTGGGCCTGCGCGCGTCGCACCGACGTCGCTTCAACCTATGGCGCCGCTGGCACGCGTGGGAGGTGGGCGTGAGCGCGCGGCACGACATCACCACCCAGTCGATGGCGCGGCAGCTCATCGACGCCGACGTGAACTACGCGAGCTCCGTCGACGCCGACGTGAACGCGACCGACGTGGGGGTCTTCCTCGACCTGGAGCTGCGACCGCTACCCCGGGTGACCGTGCGCGGTGGCTTGAGGGTCGACGGCCTCGCGTACCAGATCGACGACCGCTCCCCCACGCGCGTGAGCGGGATGGACCTCCCCCGCGGGAGGCGTGACGCGCAGGGCTTCGCGGTGGGCCCGCGCGCGACGGTGGAGGTCGACCTCGGCCGGGGCTTCACCGTGTCGGCCGCGTACGGAAAGGGCTTCCGCTCGCCGCAGGCGCTGTCGCTGGGGCAGGGCGAGAGCGCGCCCTTCGCGACGGTTCACTCGGGCGAGGTGGGCGGGCGCCTTCGTCACCGCCGGGTCGAGGCGACGCTCGCGGCCTTCGTCACCCACGTCGACCGCGACCTGGTCTTCGAGCCCTCGCTCGGGACGAACGTGGTGAACGACGCGAGCGCCGCGACCACGCGCCTCGGCGGCGCGTTCACGGTGCGCGCGGCGATCCTGCGCGGGCTCGAGGTCTCCGCGAGCGGGACCTGGGCGAGGGCCACCTACGACGCGACGGGCTTCGACGTGCCCTACGTGCCGCCGCTGGTGGGCAGGGTCGACCTGGCCTTTCAGCGCGCGGTGGCGCGGCCGTGGAACAAGCCCCTCACGATCACCGCGGGCTTCGGCGCGACGGCGCTGGGCTCGCGCCCGCTGCCCTTCGACGGGCTGTCCGACCCGCTGCTGCTGCTCGACCTCGGCGCGAGCGCGCGCCTCTCCTTCGTCGAGGTGGGCGTGCAGGCGCGCAACCTCACCGACGCGCGCTGGCGCGACGGGGTCTTCAACTACGTCTCGAACTTCGACCGGGGCTCCACGACGAGCTTCGTGCCCGCGGAGCACTTCACCGCGGGTCGGCCCTTCACCTTGCTTTCGACCGTGACAGTGTACCTATGAGAACGCGCTCTTCACGCGCCGCGCAGGCGCGGCGGTCCTCACTCTCTGCGCCGTCGGAGTCCTGCGCGACGGCGTGGGGGTCCTCACCCCCGGCCTCTCTCCCACCGTGCGCGACGGGGCTGTGGCCCTCACCCCCAGCCCCTCTCCCACTACGTGGGAGAGGGGAGCGTCGAACACCGAAAACTGCGACTTCAATGGCCGTGTTGGCAGAGGGGCAGTGGGCCGATGCTCTCATCGCCCACACGGCCCCCGCCGGAGCATCCCTCGGGGTCAATGGACTCCCTCTACCGTTTACGGGAGAGGGCCGGGGTGAGGGTCGCGCTCCGTCGCACGCTGCGAGAGGAGCGTGGGGGTGGGAAGCCGTTGATCGTGACCTCACGGCCGCGACGGGACGACCGTCGAACCGACACCCACCCGCCGGCTCCGTAGGTGATCCCTCGCCCCCGTCCCACTGTCCGGCGCGGCGGACACCCCCCTCCGGCGGAGTGTCCGCGCCCCCGGACGCCCGCGCTCTCTCGACGCGCGTGTTTCCCGGGCTCCGCGCGTCGGCACGTCGGCTGCGATGGGTGGTTCCCCATGAACAACACCCGCACCGACCGCCTCTCCCTCCACCCCGTCGCCCTCCTCGCCCTCGCCCTCGCGGCCGGGGGCTGCATGGGCGCTCCCGTCGACGGCGACGCCGACGAGGTCGCGCAGAGCGCCGGCGCGCTCACCCTCACCCAGGTGACCGCCGCGCCGCGCCCCTACGAGCTCCCGCCGCTGGTGCTCGCGCGACCGACGCTCACAGGCTTCTCCCCCGCGAGCGCCCGCGTCAACACGCCCATCGTGCTCAACGGCACCATGCTCAACCTCACCCGCTCCGGGCGCCCGGCGCTCGCGGGGATGCCCTACACGGTCTCCTTCGCGGCCGGCGGCGGCACGCGCGTCAACGCGCCCGGCGCGCGACTCGTGTCGCCGACGCAGATCGCCGTGACCGTCCCCCTCGGCGCGACCACGGGCCGCGTGCGCCTCTCCGACGGCCTCGGCGTGATCTCTGAGAGCCCGACCGACTTCGTGGTGGTGACGCCCCCGCCCCCGCCCCCGCCCACGCGCGTGCGCGTCGTGAACAACAACCAGTACAGCCTGGTCTCGGTGGTGGTGAACGGCGCGCTCGTCGCGAGCTGCGCCGACCCGATCGCGCCCGGCGCCTCGCGCGAGGTGAACGTGATGCCCGGGAGCTTCGCGGTGGCGGCGGTGATCGGGCTCTGCGTGGGCGGTCAGGCCCAGTCGATCCCCCCCGCGGCGCTCGAGATCAGAGACACCGTCGCCGCGTCGGCGACCTTCACCGCGACGGCCAACCCCTTCACGCTCGGCGAGCTGCTCACCAACTGGGGGGCGAACTCCGGCGAGTGGGCGTCGGACGTCTTCACCGACGCGAGCGGCAACCTCCGGCAGAACAGCTTTCGCTTCAGCGCCACCGCCGCGTGGACCGGCTTCGACTTCGGCAGTCCGTGGGGCTCCGGGCAGGCGCAGCTCGTCTCGTGGCAGCGGCACGCGGCCTGCGTGACGTTCCGGATGTCCCCCTCCGGCGCGCCGGTGCAGACCTGCCTGCCCTTCTCGGGCTTCGTGGTCGACGGCCTCCCCCACGTCCGCCGCTGACACCGAGAGCGATCGCGCCGGGGCACCGCTCCCCCGCAGCGCCTCCGCGCTGCGCCTTGAGGGCTCTGTCAGGGCTCTGTCAGGGCTCTGCGAGGCGGTCGGTGAG
>JAEYZO010000735.1 GCA_023428035.1 Pseudomonadota bacterium
GTAGAGGGCCGGGCCGAGGACGACGAGGGGCGCGTCGTCGCGGAGCCGTTCGTCGAGGGCGCGCGGGTCGAGGCCGCTCAGCCCCATCGGTCGAGGAGCACGCGAGCGACGCGCTCGGCGGCGTGGCCGTCCCACCCGTCGACGGGGCCGCCGGACTTGTAGCGGCCGCCGGTGATGTCGCCGAGGAGCGACCAAGCGCGGCCGAGGTCGTCGCCCACGAGGGTGTTGGTGCCGAGCGTCACCGTGACCGGCCTCTCGGTGTTCGAGCGCAGCGTGAGGCACGGCACCCCGAGGAAGGTGCTCTCCTCCTGGATGCCCCCGGAGTCGGTGAGCACCGCGCGCGCGGCCTCCATGAGCCCGAGGTTCTCGCGGTAGCCCAGGGGGTCGAGGAGCCGCACGCCCCCGGCGCGCACCCGCTGGAGCAGCCCGAAGCGCTCCAGCCTCTCGCGGGTGCGCGGGTGCGCTGGGAACACCACGGGCATCCGCTCGCGGGCGCAGCGGTCGAGGAGGGCCACGAGCTCACCCAGTCTTATCGGGTCGTCGACGTTCGCCGGCCGGTGGAGGGTCACCAGGGCGTAGCTGCCTCGCGCGAGGCCGAGGCGCGAGGGCACGTCGAGGGCGCGCGCCGCGGGGAGCTGCTGCGCGAGGGTGTCGATCATCACGTTGCCGACGAAGACCACCCGCGAAGGGTCGATGCCCTCGCGGGAGAGGTTCTCCGCGCCGCTCGGCTCGGAGGTGAGGAGCAGGTCGGCGACGGCGTCGGTGACGACGCGGTTGATCTCCTCGGGCATGGTGCGGTCGAAGGAGCGCAGGCCAGCCTCGACGTGGGCCACGGGCACGCCGAGCTTCGAGGCCGCGAGCGTGCAGGCCATGGTGGAGTTCACGTCGCCCACCACCACCACGCCCCGGGCGCGCGCGGGCGAGGCGAGGAGGAATTCTTCGAAGGCCGTGAGCACCCGGGCGGTCTGCGCGGCGTGGGAGCCCGAGCCGGCGTTGAGGTGCACGTCCGGCGAGGGGATCTCGAGCTCGCGGAAGAACACCTCGCTCATCGAGGCGTCGTAGTGCTGCCCCGTGTGCACGAGCACCCGCGGGAAGGGCGCCGACATCGCGCCCAGCGCGCGGAGGATGGGCGCCACCTTCATGAAGTTGGGCCTCGCGCCCGCTACCAGTACCAGTCCGCTCGTCGTCACCGGTCACCTCCGTGGCCCGAGAGCGGTGGTTGCCGCGACGGGGGCGGAAGGTTCATCGCAGCCCGCCCCCCGGCGCAAGCCCGGCGGCCATGCGCGCCACCGCCGCGTCGATGAGGAGCCGCGCGAGAGACTCCGCGAGGGCGGGGTCGACGCCGAGCTCCCGCGCCCACTCCGCGCGGCGCGCGAGCATCTCGGCCTCGCGGTCGGGGTCCCTCAGGGGCAGCGCCGCCTCGCGCTTGAGCGCGCCGATGGCGTCGACGGCGCGCATCCGACGCGCGACGAGCTCGACGAGCCCGCGGTCGACGGCGTCGACCTCCGCGCGGAGCGCGGCGAGCGATGGGGCGGTCATGGGGGGCATCCCAACACAGAGGGCGCCGGGCGGTGTAGAGACGACGGCCGTGAGCGCGAAGAGACGTCCCGAGGTGCTCGCCCCCGCGGGCGACCTGGAGTGCCTGCGCGCCGCCGCGGCCGCCGGCGCCGACGCGGTGTACTTCGGCCTGAAGTCGTTCAACGCCCGAGCGCGGAGCGAGAATTTCGACGCCGCGGCGCTCGCCGACGTGACGGCGGAGCTGCACGAGCGGGGCGTGAGGGCCTACGTGACCCTGAACACCCTGGTGTTCGACCACGAGCTCCCGGCGATGGAGTCCGCGGTGCGCGCCTGCGCCGACGCGGGCGTCGACGCGGTGATCGTGCAGGACCTGGGCGTGCTCTCGCTCGTGCGAGCGATGGCCCCGGAGATGCTCGCGCACGCCTCGACGCAGATGACCTGCACCGACGAGGGCTCCGCGGAGTTCGCGCGGGCCTCGGGCGCGTCGCGGGTCATCCTCGCGCGGGAGCTCTCCCTCGAAGACATCGCGGCGATCCGGCGCGCCGTCGACGTCGAGCTCGAGGTCTTCGTGCACGGGGCGCTCTGCATCGCGTACTCGGGGCAGTGCCTCACCAGCGAGGCCATCGGCGGGCGCAGCGCGAACCGAGGGGCGTGCGCGCAGGCGTGCAGGCTCCCCTACGAGCTCGTCGTCGACGGGTTGAAGCGCGACCTGGGCGAGCGCGCCTACCTCCTCTCGCCGCAGGACCTCGAGGCTTCGTCGCTGGTGCCCCGCCTCGCGGAGATCGGCGTGGCGAGCCTGAAGATCGAGGGCCGGCTCAAGGGCCCGGCCTACGTCGCCGCGGCCACGAGGCTCTACCGCGCCGCGGTCGACGCGCTCGACGAGGGCCCCGTCGACCTCTCGGCCGCGCGTGAGCGGGCGCTGCAGACCTACTCGCGCGGCTCGGGGGAGGGCTTCCTCTCGGGGGTGAACCACCAGCGCCTCGTCGAGGGGCGCGCCTGCGACCACCGCGGCGTCGAGGTGGGGGTGCTCGAGGGCGTGACCCGCGCGCGGGGAAGGTCGTGGCTCGACCTGCGCCTCTCGCGGAGCCTGAGGCGCGGAGACGGCGTCCTCGTCGAGGGCGGCTACGCGGGGGAGGGGGAGCTCGGCGGGAGGGTTTGGTCCATCGAGCGCGGAGGCGACGAGCGCGAGGAG
>JAEYZO010000770.1 GCA_023428035.1 Pseudomonadota bacterium
GCGGAACACCATGGCGTGAAAGGCGTGGGCCTCGCCGGGGTAGTAGCGGTCCTCGGCGACGGCGCCGAGCGCGCGCAGGGCGCGGGCGAAGCGGCGGGTGTCGTCGAGGAGCGGGTCGCGCGTGCCCACCGGGAGGAAGAAGGGCGGCAGCGGTCGGTCGGGGGCCTCTCCGCGCTCGACCCACACCAACGGGTCGGCGAGGTCGAGGGAGGGCGCGCCGTGGCCGCCGAGGTACGCGAGGCCGACCTCGTCGATGCGGTCTTGCAGCCACCATGGGATGCGCCTGCGGCGAGAGAAGCGCGCCGCGTCGCTCACCTGGAACATCCCGCACGCGGGCAGGGCCACGTCGGGCACCCGGCCTCGCTCGAAGACCTCGCGGGCGTAGGGCTCGTCGCGTCGGTAGCAGCACGCGAGGGTGACGCTCGCGGCGAGGTTGGCCCCCGCGCTCTCGCCCGCGACCACGAGCCCGCGGTCGAGGTCTCCCCCGTGGTCGGAGGCGCGGTCGACGGCGTAGGCGTAGGCCGCGCAGGCGTCGTCGATGGCCGCGGGGTAGGGGTGCCGCGGCGCGAGGCGGTAGCTCGCGTTCAGCACCAGGTAACCCCTCCGCGCGAAGGCGAGGCCCATGAGCCAGTGGGTCTCCTTCGAGAGGATGCGAAAGCCCCCGCCGTGCAGGTAGAGCAGCACGGGGAAGGGCCCGTCGCCCGAGGGTCGGTACACGTCGAGGTGGTGCTCCACGCCGGGCGTCTCTCGGTAGGGCACGTCTCGGGTGATGGTCACCCCGTGCCGCGCCGGGTCGGCCAGCGGGTGCAGCCGCCCCGCGCGCGAGAGGGCGCGGAAGAACCCGTCGGCCACGGCGGCGCCGATCGCCCTCCGCGCCGACGCGCGGTCGGGGCCGCTCATCGCTCGAGCTCCTTCAGACGTCGGCGCAGGAGCTTCAGCCCCCGCGCGTGGAGCCGGCTCGCCCAGCTCTTGCTGATCCCCAGGGTCTTGCCCGCGGCCTCGATGGTGTCGCCCTCGACGTAGACCCTCCTGAGCATCGTGCGCTCCTTGTCGGGCAGCGACGCGAGGGCGCCGTCGATGAGGTCCTTCACCTCGAAGGTCATGCTGGCCGTCTCGGGGTCGAGCGGGGTCTCGGCCGCGGTGAGCGCCGCGGTCTCGCCCATCACCAACGCCGTCGCGGCCTCCTCCAACAGCGACGCGAGGGAGCGCGCGGCGACCTCGGGGGAGCCGTCTCCCGTGGGCGGCCCCGCGTCGGCGACCCTTCGCTCGATGAGGTCGTCGAGCGCGGCCTGGGTCACGGCGTAGGCGCGGGCGCGCGGGTCCGACGCGCTGTGACGTCGGAGCGAGTCGATCATCGCGCCGCGCACCCGGTAGTACGCGAAGGTCGAGAACTGCGCGCCGCGGTCGGGGCGGTAGCGCTTCGCGGCCTCGAGCAGGCCGATGCGCCCCTCGGCGACGAGCTCCTCCAGGCTCACCCACCGCGGGAGGATGTTCAGCAAGTGCCGCGCGATGCTGCGCACCATGGGCAGGAGCGGCTCGACCATCGCGGTGTATTCTTCGCGCGCCTCCACGGGCCTCGGGGCTGAGTTTCGGCGCTGCGGCGCGGGGCGGTCAACGTCGATCAGCGACCGGGCGGGAGCGCGGGCGCCACCAGCGCCTCGAGCTGGCTCTCGCTGAGGTATCCCTCGCTGCGCCGAGCGACGGCCCCCGCGCGGTTCAGGAAGAACAGCGTCGGCGCGCGCTCGATGGGGCCGAGCTCGCTCGCGCCGCGACGGATGGCGTCGGTGGCCGGGGCGAGGCGCACTTCGCGCAGGCCGAGCACGTCGCGCCAGGCCTGCAGGGCGACCTGAGCCGTGGCCGGGTCGAAGGGGTCTCCCACGACGGCGATGACCGCGAGGGCGTCGGGGTGGGCGCGGGCGAGGCGCTCCAGGTTCCGCAGGAGCGCCTGCGAGGCGAGGTTCTCGGTCTGCACCGCGGCGATGAGCACGGCGCGACCGCGCAGGGTCGAGACATCGAGGGTCTCGCCGCCGAGGAGGGTGAGGCTGAGCTCGAGGGGGGTGAGCCGCGCGGGCGCCGTCGACGGGGGAGGGGCGACGACGGCGCGCCGCGGCGCGGGCGCGCAGGCGCACAGGGCGGAGGCGAGGAGCGCTGGCCTCCACCCCACCCGTGACCTCAGGGGATCGCTTCGAAGAGGCCGGCCGCGCCCATGCCGCCGCCGATGCACATGGTGACGATGCCGTAGCGCCCGCCGCGTCGGCGGAGCTCGTGGAGCAGCGTCGCCGTGAGCTTCGCGCCGGTGCACCCGAGGGGGTGGCCGAGGGCGATGGCGCCGCCGTTCACGTTGAGCTTCGCCTCGTCGAGGCCGAGCTCGCGGAGGCAGTACACCGACTGGGCGGCGAAGGCCTCGTTCATCTCGATGAGGTCGATGTCCTTGAGCGAGAGGCCGGTCTTCGCGAAAAGCTTTCGCACCGCGGGCACCGGGCCGACGCCCATGATCTCCGGCGGGACGCCCGCGACCTGGAAGGCCCTGAAGTACCCCAGGGGCTTCACCCCGAGCGCGTCGGCCCTGGCCTTCGACATCACCACCGCGGCGGCGGCGCCGTCGGTGAGGGGAGAGCTGTTGCCGGCGGTGACCGTGCCGTCCTTGGCGAACACGGGCTTGAGCGCGGCGAGCTTCTCGGCCGTGGTGTCGGCGCGGACGAACTCGTCCCGGTCGAAGGTGAAGTCGTCGCGCGCGGGCTTTCCGTCGCGGGTGGTGAAGCGCACGGCCTGGACGGGCACGATCTCGTCGGCGAAGCGCCCCGAAGACTGCGCGCTCGCGGCCTTCTGGTGGCTGTTGGCGGCGAAGGCGTCTTGCGCCTCGCGGCTGACCTCGAAGCGCTTCGCGACGTTCTCCGCGGTGATGCCCATGGGCACGTACGCGTTGGGGAAGCGCTCCATCACCTCGGCGCTCACCGAGATCTTGTTGCCGGTCATCGGGACCATGGTCATCGACTCGACGCCGCCCGCCACGACGGCGTCGACGCTGCCGAAGGCCACGCGCTCGGCGGCGAGCGCGATGGCCTGGAGGCCCGAGGAGCAGAAGCGGTTGATGGTCATCCCCGAGGTGGCCTCGGGGAGGCCCCCCAGCAGGCCCACCACGCGGGCCATGTTGAGGCCCTGCTCGCCCTCGGGCATCGCGCACCCGAGGATGACGTCGTCGACCTCCTTCGGGTCGAGCTGCGGGACCTTCTTCAGGAGCTCGCGGATGACGTTGCCCGCGAGGTCGTCGGGGCGGGTCAGCGCGAGGGAGCCCTTGTGGGCGCGGCCCCCCGCGCTGCGCACCGCGGCTGCGATCACTACGTCGGCCATTGGGGTTCTCCTTCAGTTCCGCAGGGGCTTGTTGTTCATGAGGAAGTACTGCATCCGCTCCTGGGTCTTGGCCTCGCCGCAGAGCGACAAGAAGGCCTCGACCTCGAGCTCTAGCATCCGGGCCTCGGTGACGGGCGCCGCGGCGCCCCGGCCCCCGCCCCCCCGGCAG
>JAEYZO010000841.1 GCA_023428035.1 Pseudomonadota bacterium
GTTGTCTCGGTGGACGCGTCGCGGCCGCCGCGGACGACCTGCGCGCCGCACGCGGCGGTGAGCGCGCAGGTGAGTGAGAGGGCGAGCGCGCGCATGGGGGACGCGCTCATACCGCCGTCAGCGCCCCGGTGGAAGGGGGAGCTCCGCGCTCAGGCGCTCGCGTCGCCCATCGCGTCGGGGTCGATGCCCGCGGCCTTGAGCGCGTCGAGGATGGCGGTCTTCTGCGTCGAGAGCGCGTCGCGCTGCACGTCGGTGCCGATCGCGTCGGCGATCTCGGTGGCCAGCACGTGCGCGTCGTCGACGAGCTTGCGGAGCTTCTTCAGCTTCGCCGCCACCTGCGGGTCGCTCGACACCTGCCCCACCGCGCCCGCGGCGTCGGTGAGGTCGGCCGCGACGGTGAAGAGCGCGTCGCGCGCCCGGTCGATGCCGCCGAAGGCGTGCTCGCGGTGCCGCAGCGCCACCAGCTCGCGCGCGGCCTTCTCTCGGATCGCCTCTTTGATGAACTCAGACATACCGCCTCCGCTCTTGCTCATGGACTTCACTGACCTCCGCGCGGGTGACGGTGCGAGTACCGCACGACGCCCGGCGCGTCGAGCGCCGCGGCGATACCCTTGTCATTGGCTGTCACGCAGAGGGAGGCGCGTCGAGCGAGGCGAGCTCGGCCTCCAGCGACTCCCACTCGGCCATGAGGGCCTCGATCTTCGGCCCGAGGGCGGCCTCTTCTGCCTCGAGCTTCACCCGCTCGGCGTGGGGCGTGCGCTCGAAGAAGCCCTCGGCCGCCATGAGCTCGAAGAGGGCCTTCTTGCGCGCCTCGGCGGCCTCGATCTGCGCGAGCACCTTGTCCCTGCGCGCGGGGAGGTCCTTCGCGCGGTTGCGCCGGCGCTTCTGCTCCTCCCACGAGAGGCCCGCGGTCGGCGCGGTCGTCGCGGCGGGGGGCACGCTCGCCCGCTGCTCCTTCTGCTCGCGCTTCGCCTTGAGCACCACGGCGTCGGCGTCGAGGTGGTCGTCCCCGCAGCGCGCGAGGTACTCGGTGTAGGTCCCCGGGAAATCCTTCGGCCCCTCGGGGGTGATCTCGAGGATGCGCGTCGCCAGCGCCGACACGAACCAGCGGTCGTGCGACACGAAGATCACGGTGCCCTCGTAGCGCTTCAAGCCCTCGACCAGGGCCTCGATGCTCTCGATGTCGAGGTGGTTCGTGGGCTCGTCGAGCACCAGCACGTTGGGCCGCTCGATCATCAGCCGACAGAACACCAGCCGCGCGGCCTCTCCGCCCGAGAGCGCGGCGACCTTCTTCTCGACCTCGGCGCCGGAGAAGAGCATCCGGCCGAGCTGACCGCGCACGTAGGAGATCGTCTCGTCTCCGCACGCCCTCCAGATGTACTGCAGCGGCGTGGTGTTGGGGTCGGGCAGGAGCTCGCGGTGGTCCTGCGCGAAATACCCGACGCGCACCTCGTGGCCCCACTCCGCCCTCCCCTCGTCGGCGTCGAGCGCGCCCACGGCGATCTTCAGGAGGGTGGATTTGCCGAGCCCGTTGGGGCCGATGACCGCGAGGCGCTCTCCCCGCCGCACCGCGACGCTCACGCCCCGCAGCACGCGCTTGTCGCCGTAGGACTTCGAGACGCCCTCGACGGAGAGCACCTCGCGACCGCTGGGCCGCACCTGCTCGAAGCGGAACGAGGGCGTGCGCCGGGTCGACTCGGCGACCTCTTCGACCTCGATCTTCTCGATCTGCTTGAGGCGGCTCTGGGCCTGCCGGGCCTTGGTGGCCTTGGCGCCGAAGCGCTCGACGAAGGCCCGCTTCTCGTCGATGACCTTCTGCTGGCGCGCCGCGGCGGCGAGGGAGCGCTCGTGCACGGCGCGCTTCTCGACCTCGAAGGCGGAGTAGTTCCCCGTGTACTGGGTGATGGTCTGGTAGTCGACGTCGAGGATGTGCGTCGCGACGTTGTCGAGGAAGCGCTGGTCGTGGGAGATCACCACCGCGCAGCCCTTGTAGGCCGCGAGGAATTTCTCCAGCCATCGGATCGACAGGATGTCGAGGTGGTTGGTGGGCTCATCCAGCAGCAGCGCGTCGCTGCCGCCCACCAGCACCCGCGCGAGCAGCACGCGGAGCTTGAAGCCGCCGGAGAGCGCCGAGAGGGGGCCGCTGTGCTGCGCGAGGGGGATGCCCAGCCCTTCGAGCACCGCCGTGGCGCGCGCCTCGAGGGTGTAGCCGTCGTGGGCGCGGAGGACGTCCTCGACGTCGGCGAGGCGGTGGGGGTCTCCGTGGCCTTCGGTGATGGCGTGCTGCTCGGCGAGGGCGGCCCAGGCGACCTCGTCGCCCTGCATGGCGGCGTCGATCACCCGCGTGGCGTCGTCGGCGAAGCGGTCTTGCCGCAGGACCCCGAGGCGGGCGGACTTGGGGATGGTGACGGTGCCCTCGGAGGCGGGCTCGTCGCCGGCGAGGATCTTGAGGAAGGTGGTCTTGCCCGAGCCGTTGGCGCCGACGAGCCCGTAGCGCGAGCCGGCGTTGAGCTTGAGAGACACGTCCTCGAAGAGAGCGCGCTCTCCCCAGGACTTGCCGAGCTTCGAGGTCCCGATCATGGCGCGCGGGGGATTACCTGAGCGCGCGGCGAGGTCAAGGGTCTGCGGTATAGGGGTGAGAGCGTGCGCGTGGACGGTCCTGCGAGCGGACGCGGCGCCCGACGCGCCGCGGACGGGCTCCGTACGAGCGCCCTCGCCAGCACGCGCGCGGGAGGTAGAGCAGTGACGATCCGCGGCGCACGGCGCGCCGCGTTCGCTGACATCCGTCCGAGACTGGGGTTAGTTCATGGGGTGCGGGTCGTCGTCGACACCAACGTGATCGTGGCCGCGCTGCTCACTCCCGGGCGCACCCCGGAGCGCTGCCTCGACGCGCTGCGCGCGAGGGGCGCCACGGTGCTGGTCGACGAGCGGGTGATCGCGGAGTACCGCGCGGTGGTCGCGCGCCCGAAGTTCAAGGCGGTAGATCCAGTGCGCGCGTCGGCGATGGTGGAGTCGATCGTCGCGGCGGCGGAGCGGGTGGAGGTGACGGCGTACTCGGGGCCGATGGTCGACGGCGACGACAGAGCTTTCGTGGAGGTCGCGCTCGCGGGCCGCGCCGACGCGATCGTCACGGGGAACGCGAAGCACTTCCCGCGGGAGCTCGAGGTGGCGGTGCTGAGCCCCGCGGAGGCCCTCGCCCGCTGGGGGTGATGGTCATTGGCGCTCGACGATGCCCCGCACGAAGGCGTCGTACGCGTCGCGGAAGGGGAGCTCGTCGTCGACCTTCAGCCGCCGTCGGGTGCTGGTCACGGTCGCCCCCGTGCGCGGGTCGGTGGCCTCGTGCTCGACCGCCTCCCAGTGGGCGCCGATGCCGCGCTTCTGCCACGCGGGGAGGTCGTTGAAGTTGATCCCGTGCTTGAAGAGGACCTCGTTGCGCTCGGCCACCGAGACGCCGTCGAGGCGCTTCGTCGCCGCGCGGTCGTCGTCGCCCTGCGATCGGAACAGCCAGTAGCAGTGGCCGTTGAGGGCGTTGCGGTGGGCGTCCTCCTGGCGCCAGCGGAAGTAGTCGACGACGTCCTGGTCGCGGGGGAGCTGGCAGACGCGGGCGTCGAAGGCCGCGTGGGCGCCGAGGGCGAGGGAGAAGGCCGCGCTGCACTCGCCCGCGAGCACCGAGTCGAACTTCCTCAGCTTGCGCCCGAAGGCCGACTCGTCGCGGCGGAACAGGAGCGAGATCTCGTCGCTCTGGGTGTAGCCGTAGAGCACCGAGAAGCCGCAGGAGAAGAGGTGCCTCATCGCGGCGACCATGCAGTCGCGGAAGCGGGCGTCGTAGGGGGCGTCGAAGCGCTGCGCGACGCGGGTGAGGTGCGAGAACGAGCGCCCGTCGATGCGCGCGACGATGTGGACGCCCGGGAGCACGCAGTGGTCGTGGGCGGTCTCGTAGACGCGCATCCGTCGGTCGAGCTGCTCGAACTTCATGGGGCCCCGACGCTACCGCGCGCCGGCCCCTCGCTGGTGTACCTTCCGCGCCCCATGACCAGCCGCAAGCGCTCGCTCTCGGGCATCAAGCCCACGGGCACGCCCCACATCGGGAACCTCCTCGGGATGATCCAGCCCGCGATCGCCCTGCAGGAGACCCACGAGGCCTACTACTTCGTCGCCGACCTCCACGCCCTCACCACGGGCCGCGACCCCAAGGTGCTCCGAGAGAGCACCTACGAGGTCACCGCGACCTTCCTCGCGCTGGGGCTCGACCCGACCCGCTCGGTCTTCTGGCGCCAGAGTGATGTCCCCGAGGTGGTCGAGCTCGCGTGGCACCTCGGCTGCGTCACCAACCTCGGGCTCCTCCTGCGCGCCCACGCCTACAAGGCCGCCGAGGAGAAGGGCGAAGAGGGCACGCTCTCGTCGGGCACCTTCTTCTACCCGGTGCTCATGGCCGCCGACATCCTCGCCTACGACTCCGACGTCGTCCCCGTCGGAAAGGACCAGGTGCAGCACATCGAGATGGCCCAGGACATGGCCGGCCACCTCAACGCCATCTACGGCGAGTGCCTCCGCCGGCCCGAGCCCCTGGTGCGCGCCGAGGTGCACACCATCCCCGGCACCGACGGGCGCAAGATGTCGAAGTCGTACCAGAACACCATCGACATCTTCCTCGCCGACAAGGCCCTGCGAAAAGCGGTCATGACCATCAAGACCGACTCGACCCCCGTCGAGGACCCGAAGGACCCGGCGACCTGCAACGTCTTTCAGCTCTACCGCCTCGTCGCCAGCGCCGAGGAGACCGCAGCCCTCGCGGAGAAGTACCGCGGCGGCAACTACGGCTACGGCCACGCCAAACAAGAGCTCTTCGAGGCCCTCGTGCGGCACCTCGGCCCCGCGCGGGAGCGGTACCACTCCCTCCTCGCCGACAGGGCACACCTCGACGGCGTGCTCGCCGACGGGGCCGGGCGCGCCCGCGTCGTCGCCCGAGACGTGCTCGAGCGCGTGCGGAGCAAGGTCGGCCTCCCGCGGCTCCCTCGCTGACCGCGCCGTTCACTCCCGCTCGCTTCGGTGCGACCCTCGCGCCGTGACCCGACTTCGCGCCCACACGGCCCTCGCGCTCGGCTCGCTCCTCCCCGCCGCCGCCCTCGCGCAGCCCGCGCCCGAGCCTCCTCCGCCTCCGCCCGCGGGGATCGAGGTGATCGCGCCGCCTGTCGACCCCTCCCGCGTCGAGGCCCCCGCCTCGCACCGCGCCGTGCTCGACGCGGCCGTGACCGCCCTCGCGCAGGGGCAGCCCGCCGCCGCCATCACGGCGCTCTCAGCCTTCTGCGCGCGCCTCGGTATCGACCCCCGCGGGTATGACACCGCCGCGGTGCTCCTC
>JAEYZO010000845.1 GCA_023428035.1 Pseudomonadota bacterium
CGCGGGGCTGTCTCCCGCGGGGCTGATCGACGCGCAGGGCGTCGAGGCGGTGCTGCTGCGGGAGCGCTACGTGGGCGCCGCGCGCCGCGGCGACGACGCGCACGAGCCGACCTTCGTGTGGTCGGAGCGCGACGGCTCGGGGGTGCGGGTGAGGGTCGCGCTCTCGGCCCCCGAAGACGACGCGGTCGTCGCGCTCCTGGCGCCGGTCACGCTGGTCGCGTAGCCCGCGCGCGGGGAGGAACACCGCACCCCGCGCGTGGGTTTCGGCCTCTCACCTCGGAGCGCAGGGCTCCGCTTGACGCGAGGTCGTGATAATGAGCGAGACCGAACTCCTGAGGAGCACCGCCGTGGCACCCAAGGCTACACCCGTGGACCTCGAGGCGACGAGCCCGGGCCGCGACGAGTCCCCCGAGGCGCGCGGCGCCGCGCCGAGGGCTCCACGCAAGGGCGGGAAGGCGGCGCCCAAGGCGAGCTCGAAGCCGAGGGCGAAGTCGAAGCCGAGGTCGGCGACGGAGCTGAAGGTCGACGCGCGCGCCGAGGCGAGCGCCGAGGCCGAGGCCGAGCCCCGCGAGGAGGGCGACGACGAGGTGATGGTCGGCGATCTCGAGGGCGGCTCGGCCGAGCCGCGCGACCTCGAGGTGCCCGAGGCGCGCTCGAGCGACGCGGGGCTGCGGAGCTACGACCCGATGCAGGCGTACCTGCACGAGGTGCGTCGCCACGCGCTGCTCACCCCCGATGAGGAGCACGCCCTGGCGGTGCGCTACGCCGAGACGGGCGACGTCGAGGCCGCGGCGAGGATGGTCACGGCCAACCTCCGGCTCGTGGTGAAGATCGCGTACGAGTACCGCCGCGCGTACCGCAACCTCATGGACATCATCCAGGAGGGGAACATCGGGCTGATGCAGGCGGTGAAGCGCTACGACCCGTACCGGGGCGTGAAGCTGTCGTCCTACGCGGCGTGGTGGATCCGGGCGTACATCCTGCGGTTCATCTTGAACAACTGGCGGCTGGTGAAGCTCGGCACGACGCAGGTGCAGCGGAAGCTGTTCTTCAACCTGAACAAGGAGAAGCAGCGCCTGGCGTCGATGGGCATCGACCCCACCTCGTCGGAGCTCGCGCGCCGGCTCGACGTGCCCGAGAGCGAGGTGATCGACATGGACCGGCGGCTGTCGGGCGGAGACGTCTCCCTCGACGCGCCGCTCGGTGAGGGCGACGGCAAGGCCACCACGCGCATGGACCTGCTGCCTGCGTCAGGGGCCGCGGTCGACGAGGCCCTGTCGGGCTTCGAGCTCGACGACATGGTGCGCGAGCGCCTCGCGGCCTTCGAGCAGACCCTCTCGGGCAAGGACATCACCATCTTCCGCGACCGGCTCGTGGCCGACGACCCCGCGACGCTGCAGGAGATCGGCGAGCGCTACGGCATCTCGCGCGAGCGGGTGCGGCAGCTCGAGAAGCGGCTGCAAGACAAGCTCCGGGTGTTCCTGCAGAGCGAGCTGGGCGAGGCGCTGCAGTTCCACTGACCGGCGCGGGCGACGGGGGGATGGCTTTGCAAGAAGCTCGGCCTCGCCGCGCGGCGGGGGGTACCATGTCCCCCTGACAGGGAAGGAGCCGCTACTCCCATCGAAATCTTCGGCAACACCTCGGGCCTCGCCCCCAGCGACCTCAAGGCGCTGGAGCGGATCTACCGACGTCGCGTCCCGTCAGACCGCGTCGCCTCACCCGAGCTGGCGCGCTCGCTGGTCGAGGCCTCGCACTCCACGGGCCGTCAGGTCGGCGCGCTGGTCAACCGCGGCGGGGCCGTGGAGCACGTCATCGTCGGCGACGCGACGAAGCTCATGCTCCCCGACATCGGCCGCCTGCGCGCCGCCGCGGGTCGCTTCAGGGGCCTGCGCCTGGTGCACACGCACCTGCGCGGCGAGCCCCTGACCCACGACGACCTGGTCGACCTGTCTCGGCTGCGCCTCGACCTCGTGGTGGCGATCCAGTGCCAGCCCGACGGCGCGGTGGGAGACGTCCGCTGGGCGCACCTCCTGCCCGAGAACCCCGCGGGGCAGCTCTGGCGCGAGGAGGGCCCCACGCCCCTGCACCGCCTCGACGTCGATTTCGGCGCGCTCATCCGCGACCTCGAGGCCGAGTTCGCCCGGGTGCACCGCGCCCGACCCGTGGTAGGCAAAGACGGCCGCGCGGTGCTGGTGCACGTCTCCGACAAGCGCCACGCGCGCCACGTCGAAGACTCGCTCCGGGAGCTCCGCGAGCTCGCGCGCACCGCGGGCGTCGAGGTCGTCGACGAGGTCGCCCAGGTGCGCGAGCAGATCGACCCCCGCTGGGTGCTCGGCAAGGGCAAGCTCGAGGAGGTGGTGCTCCGCGCGATGCAGCGCGACGCCGAGGTGCTCATCGTCGACCGCAACCTCTCGGCGTCACAAGCCGCCTCCATCGCCGCGGTGTCAGACCTCAAGGTCATCGACCGCACGCAGCTCATCCTCGACATCTTCGCGCAGCGCGCCGAGACCCGAGACGGGCGGCTGCAGGTCGAGCTCGCGCAGCTCCGCTACATGCTCCCGCGCCTCGGCCAGAAGGACGACTCGCTCTCGCGCCTCACGGGGGGCATCGGCGGGAGAGGCCCCGGCGAGACCAAGCTCGAGATCGCGGGCCGCCGCGCGCGCGACCGCATCTCGCACCTCGAGGCCCAGCTCCGGGAGCTCGCCTCGCAGCGCCGCCAGCGCCGCTCGCGCAGGGCCAAGTCGGGGATGCCCGTCGCGGCCCTCATCGGCTACACCAACGCCGGCAAGAGCACCCTGCTCAACACCCTCACGGGCGCGGGGGTGCCCGCCGAAGACAAGCTCTTCGCGACCCTCGACCCACGCTCGCGGCGCCTGAGCTTCTCCGCCGCCCACGACGACGCCCTCGCCGACGACGACCCGGCGCGCGCGCTCCACGACGCCATCCTCACCGACACCGTGGGCTTCATCCGCGACCTGCCGCGGGAGCTCGTCGCGGCCTTCCGCGCGACCTTCGAAGAGACCGCCGACGCCGACGTGCTCGTGCACGT
>JAEYZO010000862.1 GCA_023428035.1 Pseudomonadota bacterium
GGGCACATCAAGCGCGAGCCCGCCCTCATCGGCTCCTTCGTGGGCGCGTTCCTCCTCATCGGCGCCTTCGTCGGCGTGATGCGCTTCGCCATCAGCGACGACTCGGGCTTCCTCTCGTCGAACAACGACGACGACCGCCTCGCGGAGCTCCGCGCGTTCATCCAGCGCCAGCAGGAGCGCCAGCCCGAGCAGCAGCCCCAGCAGAACGCCAACGACCAGCAGGAGGGCGGCACCGGCACCCGCCACCGCGGCGACGAGGGCAAGATGGGCCGGCGCGACACCGCCGACCGCAACCGCCGCTACGCGATCCGCAACAACAACGAGCCGCCGCACCTGTCGCGCAACGCCGCCCGCGAGGCCGTGCAGAACCGCGGCGTGTTCGCGGCCCTCGGCGCCGCCGGCGGCATGGCCGCGGCCTCGTCGGGCATCGTGAACCCCTTCGGCGCCCTCTCCGAGTCGGGCGTCGACGACCGCAACGCGCAGGGCAACATGACGGGTGACTCCGTCGGCGACGCCTTCGGCTACGGCGGCCTCGGCAGCGCGGGCACCGGCTGGGGCGGCGGCGGCACCGGCGAGGGCACCATCGGCATGGGCTCCATCGGCACCATGGGCCACGGCTCGGGCACGGGCTCGGGTCAGGGCTACGGCTCCGGCGCGGGCCGCGGCCTGCGTAACCGCGGCACCACGGGCCCGACCGTGCGCGCGGCGCCCCCGAGCGTGAGCGGCCTGCTCTCTCCCGAGGCGATCCGCCGCGTGGTGCTCCGCAACCTCGGCCAGGTGAACCGCTGCTACGAGCAGGGCCTCGCGACGAGCCCGAACATCGCGGGCCGCGTCGTGGTGCGCTTCGTCATCGGCGGCACGGGCACGGTCATCGGTTCGAGCGTGGCCGACAGCTCCATCGCCGTGCCGAGCGTGGGCGAGTGCATCGCCAACGCGGTGCGCCGCTGGCAGTTCCCCGCCCCCGAGGGCAACGGCGTGGTGACGGTGAACTACCCGTTCAACCTGCAGCCCGCCGATCAGTGACCTCGCCTCTCGCGGCCCGCGCCTGACGCGGGCCACATCCCTCCCTGCTCCCCCTTCGTTCTCACGCCGGCGAGGCGGACGCCCCCTTGCACCGCCGCGGCGTAGTCACGCCGCGTGGCCGGCGCGTTCAGCCCCGTGAAAGTGTTTGAGTCTCTCTCGCGCGCTCGCCTATCATCCCCGGCCGTCACGGGCGGCGGTCGCTCGTGCGCGCTGAGAGACGAGAATGAAGCGCTGGATGCGGGTGGTCCTGGCGGTGGCGATGCTCGCCGGGTGCAACGAGTACAACCGCGACGCGATCGAGAAGAACAACCAGGGCACGCGCGCCTTTCGTGAGCGCCGGCTGCAAGACGCCCGCGACGCCTTCGCGCTCGCGGCGCAGCTCGACCCGAAGTTCGATCAGCCGCTCTACAACCTCGCGCTCGTGCACTTCGAGCAGGAGCACTGGGCCGAGGCCGCCGAAGCCCTCCAGGGCGCCATCGCGCGCGACCGCCGCAACCCCGAGTACCAGTTCAAGCTGGGCTACGCGCACTACCAGCGCGAGCAGTGGGAGCAGGCGAGGGCGGCGTTCCAGTCGGCCACGCAGATCAGCCCGAGCTACTGGATCGCCTGGTACTGGCTGGGCAAGGTCGCCGAGCGCCTCGACGAGCCGCAGGCCGCGCTGCAGGCCTACACCACGGCGATCACCAAGGCCCCGCGAGCCTACAGGGTGTACGTCAACCTCGGGGCGTCCTACCGCAGCGTGAACGAGCGCGACCGCGCCGTGGCGGTGCTCACCGAGGGCCTGCGCGTCGCGCCCGAGGGCGTGGCCGAGCGCGCCGACATGCTCAACATCCGCGGGAACACCTACCTCGACATGGGCCGCCGCGACGAGGCGCTCAACGACCTGCGGCAGGCGACGCGCGAGGCGCCGAACCTCGCGGCGCCGTTCTTCTCCCTGGGCTTCACGCTCTCTGAGACGCCCGAGCACCGCAGCGAGGCGGTGCTGTACCTCCAGCGCTTCCTCGAGCTGCGCGACCGCGACACGCCGCGGGAGTACGTCGACGTGGCGCAGGCGCGCCTGGCCGAGCTGCAGACCGCGGGCTCGCGCTGAGCGCGCGCCCCCCGACGGAACATCCACGGCCTTCTGAAGAGGGCGCGACGGCGGCGGAGCCCGCGGCCCTCCTCCTCACGACGGGAACACCATGAGCAACGAGGACAACATCGTGAACGTCGAGGACAGCACCAGCGCGGGGGACGAGTCCTCGACGCTCCGGCCGCCTCCGCCCGACCCCGACAAGCTGCGCGAGCTCGACGAGGCCGCCGCCCGCTTCGAGGGCCAGAAGCGCTGGCAGGACCTCATCCGCACGCTCCAGTCGAAGGCCGAGATCCTCACCGACCGCGAGGAGAAGGTCGCCCTCTACGAGCGCGTGGCCGGCATCTACCTCGAGCGCTTCTCGAACCAGGCCGAGGCCATCAAGGCCAACGAGGCCATCCTCGAGGTCGAGCCTGAGAACCCGCGCGCCATCGCCTTCCTCAAGTCGATGTACGAGAAGCGCCGCGACTGGGACAAGCTCGTCGCGATCCTGAGGTCCGAGGCCCGCTCGGCGCCCCGGGGCGAGCGGCTCGAGCAGTGGCGCTCCCTCGCGCGCTTCGTGAGCGAGAAGGTCAAGCGCCCCGAGCTCTGCACCGAGATGTGGGAGGAGGTCCTCGCGCTCGACGGCGAAGACCCCGAGGCCATCGGGCAGCTCGCGGGCTACTACGAGAAGGCCCGCGACTACGAGAAGCTCGCGGGGGTCCTCCGGTCGCAGGCGACGCAGACCGCCGACCCGAAGGAGAAGGGCGCGATCCTGACCAAGCTCGGCACCATCGCCAGCGACAGGATCAACAACGACGCCCTCGCGGTCGAGGCCTGGCGCGGCGTGCTCGCGCTCGACCCCAACGACCGCCGCGCGCAGGAGGCCCTGAAGAAGCGCTACCTAGCCCTGCGCGCCTGGGACGACCTCGAGGCCTTCTACGCCGAGAGCGGCCGGTGGGACGAGCTCATCCGGCTGCTCGAGCGCGAGGCCGAGAACGCCGAGTCGCCCGTCGAGACCCGCGTGTCCCTCCTCGGCAAGGTCGCCGAGCTCTGGGAGGTGCGCAAGGAGAAGACCGACCGCGCCGCGCGCTACCTGGAGAAGGTCCTCGAGCTCGACCCCGCGAACCGCGACGCCGCGCTGCGGCTCGTGCCGATCTACACGCAGGCGAAGGCTGACGAGCGCCTCGCCGCGGCCCTCGAGGTGAAGCTCAACGGCGACGTCGGCGACGAGCGCCTCGCCACCCTGCGCGCGCTCGGCGAGCTCTACGAGTCGTCGCTCAACCAGCCAGAGAACGCCTTCGAGCGCTTCCGCTCGGCCTTCGCGGCCGACCCGTCGACCCCGCGCTCCATCGACGACCTCGAGCGCGCCTCGGGCCTCACGGGCCGCTGGCGCGACATGGTCGACGCCCTGCGCGCCGCCCTCGCCTCCGACGCGCTCGACTCCGACGCCACGCGCTCGCTGCGCCTCCGCCTCGGCGCGGTGCTCGCGGAG
>JAEYZO010000950.1 GCA_023428035.1 Pseudomonadota bacterium
CCGCCGGTGCGCCTCACGGCCACGCACGAGGCGGCGCTGCGCTACGTCTCGCTCGAAGACCTCAACCGACACGCCATCGACGTCGACTGACGCGGCGCCCCGCTCCTGTACGATGCGCCCGATGCGACGCGTGCTCATCCTCGGCGCGACCTCGGCCATCGCGGCTGAGGCCGCGGTCCTCTACGCCCGGCGCGGCGACCGGCTCCACCTCGTGGGGCGAGACCCCGCGAAGCTCTCGGCCGTGGCCGACCGCTGCGGCCCCTCGCAGACCTCCACCGAGGCCGCGGACTTCTCCGACCTCGACGGCAACGCGGGCGTCATCGCGCGCGCCATCGACGCCCTCGGCGGCGCCGTCGACATCGCCCTCGTCGCGCACGGAGACCTCGGAGACCAGCTCGCCAGCGAGCGCGACTTCGACGAGGCCGCGCGCGTCCTCACGGTGAACTTCACCAGCGCCGTGTCGCTGTTGATCCCGCTGGCGAACCATATGGAGTCACGGCGCGCGGGCAGGCTCGGCGTCATCACCTCCGTGGCGGGTGATCGCGGACGACCGCGCAACTACACCTACGGCGCCGCGAAGGGCGCGCTGGGCGTGTACCTCCAGGGGCTCCGCACCCGGCTCTATGCGAGCGGGGTCACCGTGACGACCTTGAAGCTCGGCCCGGTGGATACGCCCATGACCCGCGACCACGCCAAGCACCCGCTCTTCGGAAAGCCCCGCTCTGTCGCCGAAGACATCGTGCGCGCCGTCGACCGAGGCGTTCCCGTCGCGTACGTGCCGTGGTTCTGGGCGGCCATCATGCCCGTGGTGAAGGCCACGCCCGAGCGGGTGTTCCAGCTACTGCCCTTCTTGTCAGGGCGCTGAGCGCGGCGCCCACCGCTGGCCCGTCTCGCAGTCGACGTGGCGCAGCGAGACGCCCTTCTCCGACACCTCCATCACCCCCAGCACGATGGGCAACCCGAACCGCCGCGGGCCCACCGAGCCCGGGTTGAACAGCGTCACGCCCCCGTCGCTCACCATGAAGGGCACGTGCGAGTGGCCGCACACCACCAGCCCCGCGCCGCGCTCCCTCGCGAGCCGGGCCACGTCGCCGCGCAGCCGCGTGCGGTCCACCGCGACGTGCGTGAGCAGCGCCCGGACCAACACCCGCTCGCCCTCGCAGACCTCGACCACCACCACGTCAGGGAGGTCCTTCATCCGCGCGTCGATGTTGCCGCGCACCGCCGTCACGGGCGCGTGCGCGCGCAGCCCGTCGAGCACCGCGAGGGCCCCGATGTCTCCCGCGTGGAGGATGTGCTGCGGCGCGATCTCCGTGAGCCGCGCGTCGAGCGCGGGGTGGGGCCTGGAGTGCGTGTCGGCCACCACCGCCACCCGCAGCGAACCCTCGACCAGCGGGACGCGCTCTCGCGACTCCACCGTCCGCGGCCCGAGGCCATAGCGCTCTCGCGCCGCGCTCACCCCCCACCGGGGCGCAGCTCGTAGATGATCGTCACCACGACGGCCGCCCAGCCGATCACGATCAGCACGAAGGGCACGTCGCGGAGCATCGCGTCGGTGGGCGACTCGCCCTCGGTGGACGACAACAGCTTCACGAAGCGGCCGATCCCCAGGAGCACCAGGGGGGTGGTCATCCAGAGGTAGTCCTTTCCGAACTGGAGGGCCTCGGGGGGGTTGAGCGTCCACGCGAGGTAGACCGCCACCGTGGCGAGGGCCGTGGCCCAGAGGGTCATCCGCAGGGGCTTCGCGCCGTAGGCCATCAGCGACGCTCGAGCCCGGGCCTGGTTCACCTCGAGCTCGTGGTAGCGCTTCCCAAAGCCCAGGAAGAGCGCGAGGAAGGCCGTGCACCCCAGCAGGTACACCGAGGGCGGCACCGGGTGCGCCGGCGTCGAGGCCGCGTAGCAGCCCGCCAGCACCCGCAGCACGAAGCCCGTCGCGATGATCACCACGTCGAGGTAGGCGATCTCCTTCAGCCGCAGCGAGTACGCGAGGTTCAGCACCAGGTACCCGAGCGCTACCAGCCCCACCCGCCAGTCGGTGCGGAAGGCCGCCGCGAGGGCCACCACCACCAGCACCGCCGCGGCGACCTTCGCCGTCCCTTCGGGAACCTCTCCCGACGCGATGGGTCGGTTCTTCTTCGTCGGGTGCTGGCGGTCGTCTTCGACGTCGACGAGGTCGTTGATCGTGTAGACCGCCCCTGCCAGCATCGAGAAGGCCGCGAAGGCCATCACCGCGCGCAGCAGGACCTTTTCATGAAAGAGATCTTTCGCGAAGACCACCGGCGCCAGCACGAAGAGGTTCTTCACCCACTGCCGCGGCCGCATGGTCTTCAACAGACCGAGGAGCACCAAGATGGCGCGGGAGGGTATCGACGCCCCCGCGCCCTGTCTACGCGCCTCACAACCCTCGCCCTGGCCACGGCCTGCGCGCTCCTCTCGCCCCGCTCGGCCCTCGCCCAGCGCACCGCCGAGGAGTGGTCCGCCGCGCACCTGCGAGAGGCGCTCGCTCTGCGAGCGTCACCACGCGGCGCGATCCCGATCCTCCGCCTGCGCTCGATGCGCGAGCACGCCGACCCGCTCTCCCTCGTCGACCCCCTCCACCGCCTCGCCGTGAACCCCGCCGTGCCCCCGATGCGCCGCGCCCTCGCCGCGCAGGTCGAGGCCGAGCTCCGCCGCGACCTGGGTCAATCCTCCGAGGCCAACGCCATCTCGGCCTCGCAGGGCTTCATCACCCGCTGGCTGGTGGTCGGCCCCTTCGACAACGAGGGCCGCGCGGGCTTCTCGCGCGCGATGACCCCCGAGACCCGCCGCGGCGAGCGCCCCGACCCCGCGGTCGAGCACGAGGGCCGCGAGCGCGCCGTGCGCTGGCGCCCCATGCCCGACGTCTCCGTGCTCGGCTACGTCGCCCTCGACGCCGCGGTGCGCCCCGCCGTGAACGCCTGCGCCTACGCGCACACCACCGTCACCGCGCGCGCCGCCACCCCCGCCGTGGTCTGGCTCGGCGCGAGCGGCGCCGTCGCCGCGGGGGTGAACGGAGCCCCCGTGCTCCGCGCCGAGGCCGTGCGCCGCGCCCGCCCCGCC
>JAEYZO010000078.1 GCA_023428035.1 Pseudomonadota bacterium
CCGCCGATGGACGTCCCCGCGCCCATCGACCTCCCTCCTCCCGTCGATGTCCCTCCCGTGATGACCGACGCGGGCGTCGACCTCGGGCCGCCGCTCCCCTACCCCACCCGCGCCGCGATGCGGATAAAGGGCCTCCAGCCCGACTTCTGGCCCAGCCTCGACGAGGTGGTGGGGAACAACACCGGCGGCGTCGCCATGAACCTCGTGTGGGCCCACTGGGAGCCCTCTCCCCACGCCGCCCCCGGCGCCGACGGCGAGGAGCTCTTCGACGGGCGCTGCTTCACGATCGACCGCAACGTCGACCAGGCCATCACCGCCTACACCGCCCGCGGGCTGGTGGTGACCGCGGTGGTCTACGGCTCTCCCCCGTGGGCCCGCGCGGGACGGCCGTGCACCCCCGCGTCACCGGGCTTCGAGATCTTCTGCGCCCCCAACGACCCGAGCGACTACGGCCGCTTCGCGCGCTACCTCGCCCGCCGCTACGACGGCCGCCGCGGGCACGGACGTCTCGCCGACTTCGTCGTCTGGAACGAGGTGAACTCCAACGACTGGTTCGACATCGGCTGCGGCCAGGGCGCGGGGCCCTGCGACGTGAACGCGTGGGTGTCGGCCTACGCGGCGCTGTGGTCCGCGGCCTACGACGGGGTGATCGCCGAGCAGCCGAGCGCCAAGGTGCTCGTCTCCCTCGAGCACCACTTCGGCACGAGCTTCGACCTGCCCGCGAGGGAGTCTCCGTTGTTGTCCGGGGAGACCTTCCTCCGTCGCTTCGCGGCGCTGGTGGGCTCGCGGGCGTGGCGCGTGGCCTATCACCCGTACCCGCCCAACCTCCTGCGGCCGGAGTTCTCCCCGGACGACGACCCGAGGGTGACCTACGGCTCCCTCGGCGTGCTGCTGGGATGGCTGCGTCGGGAGTTCCCTTCGACTCCGTCGTCGTGGGAGGTGCAGCTCACCGAGAGCGGGGTGAACTCCGCCGCGCCGAGCTCCAACGAGACGGCGCAGGCGCAGGGCGTATGCGACTCGCTCCGCAACGCCCTCGGTACGCCCGGCGTCGAGAGCTACATCTATCACCGCATGGTCGATCACCCCGTGGAGCTCGCCGCGGGCCTCGGCCTGGGCCTGCGCAACACCGACGGGAGCGCGAAGCCCGCGTGGTCGGTGTGGGCCCTCGCCAACCGCGACGACCTCTCGCCGCCGATGCTGTCCTGCGGCTTCGAGGACCTGCCCTACGTGCGGCTGCGGCGGAGCTACAACGCCGCGCGGGGGCACTGGGCCTCGACGCGAGTCGCGCCCGCGGGCTTTCGCGAGGAGGCCTCGTGGAGGCTCCACCGCGAAGCCCGCGACGGTACGGTGCCGCTCTACGAGTGCAGGGTGGGGACGCACGACCTCATCACCCGCGACGTGGGCTGCGAGGGCCTGCGCCCGCTGGGCCCGGTGGGCTACGCGTGGACGGAGCCCGGCGCGGGGCGGCGTCCGATCTACCGCTGCCGCGTAGGGGCGGGGAGCGACCACTTCATCACGGTGGACCCGGGCTGCGAGGGTCAGGTGACGGAGAGCCTGCTCGGGTACGGGGAGTGACCGCGGGGCGAGGGGTGAGCGCGGGTGCGACACCGTCCGACCAAACGACGGCGCCCGTGGTGATCGCGCTTCACGCCCAGCGCGCACCGTCGGTACGGTCCCTCCCAAGGAGGGTTCAGAACCATGGACTGGAAGGACGTAGCCTCGGTCGACCTGCCCAGCGGTGTTCAGATCGGTGATCTGCTGGGCGTGGTCGATCAGTTGGAGATGCAGGTGAAGGCCGCGCTCTCGCCCAAGGCCAGCGCCGTGGGCGCCCCGCGGGTGAAGTGCCTCGCGCCCGTGGTCGACGACGCCTTCGCGGCGCTCATCGAGGCCCGCGACGCGCTGAAGGCGGCGGAGGCGAAGCGCGCGACGCACGCGCCGGTGGCCGACGGCGCAGAGACCGCGGCGGCGAACACCGCGGCGGACGACGCCTGGAGGGCGATGGAGCGGCTCCTCGCCGCGGGGAGGGCGCTGCCCGACGACGAGCGCCCAGGGCGCGACGACGCCGAGGCCCTGTACGCGCGGCTCTTCGACGCCGAGGGGCTGAGCTTCATCACCCACCGCCCGCGTCGGCAGTGGGACGTCTCCCAGCGCCTCGTCGCGGTGCTCCGCGAGCCCGAGGCGAGCGCCACGGTCGAGGCCCTCGGTGGAAAGCGCCACCTGCGGGCGCTGTTGAAGGCTCACCAGGACTTCGGCGCGGCCTTCGGGTTCTCGAAGCCCACGGCGGTGACGCCCGCGGAGGTGACCAGCACCCGCGCCGAGCAGCTCACGCTCCAGGCCGCGCTGCGGGAGTACCTCGTGAAGGTCGCGGCGCAGGTGAGCCCGCGCATCGAGGGCAGCGCGGAGCTGTGCCGCTTCCTGCTGGCGCCCTACGCCGAGATGGCCGAGGACCTCGCCCGCGCGCCGAAGCCCGCGAAGAAGCCGCCTGAGAAGAAGCCCGCGGAGCCCGAGACGAAGGCCGAGACCCCCGCGACCCCGGCGAAGGAGCCCGAAGCCCCGTCGGAGTGACCCTTCGGCGGTAGGAGAGACGGTCGCAAGCGGTTCTTGACCGCCTCGGGGGGTGCGGGAGGCGGTCGCAACCGCTTCTCGACCGCCTCGGGGGGTGCGGGAGGTGGTCGCGAGCGGTTGGCGCCCCGCCGGGGAGACGGTCTCCGCGCTCACCCCGCCCGCGCGAAGACCACCATCCGGTTCGTCGCGAGGGTCAGCGGCGCGCCCTCCCAGCTCCCCCACACGTCGGTCACCTCGAAGCCCGCCGACTCCAAGAGCGCCTTCACCTCCGTGAAGGAGTACAGCCGCACCGAGAACCTCACCTCGCGCACCCGGCCGTCGCGCACCAGCGTGCGGTGGTCGACGAGACGTCCCGTCTTCGGGTCGAAGCCGTGGCGGTCGACCATCAGGTCGTCGCCCTTCTGCAGCACCGTCACCGGCGGCACCGCGCGCACCACCCAGTCGCGGTTGCGCAGGTCGAGACAGAAGCCGCCGCCGGGCTCCAGCGACCGACGCACCCGACGCAGCACGTCGAGGTTCTCTCCGTCGGAGTGCGCGCCGAAGACGTCGAAGAGCATCAGCGCCGCGTCGTAGCCCTCGACGTCTTCCAGGGCGCGCAGGTCCTCGACGCGGAAATCGATGGCGACGTCGAGGTCCGTCGCGAAGCGCCGCGCGCGGTCGATGAAGTACTCGCTGCGGTCGACGCCCGTCACGAGGTGACCGCGCAGCGCGAGCTCCACCGCGTGACGCCCGTGGCCGCAGCCCAGGTCGAGCACCCGCGAGCCGCGCTTCAGCGAGAGCGCGCGGCACACCCGATCGACCTGCGCCGCGGCGTCTTCGACGGCGAAGGTGTCGCTGTAGAAATAGAGGTAGTCGGGGTCGTAGAGCCCGTCCCAGTCGAAGGCGTAGGGGTCGTCGGTCACGGCGTCGGGGGCGACTGGGTCACGCAGCGGAAGCGCCCGTTCTGCGGCACGCACACCGCCGTCTCGCCCGGCGGCGCGAC
The DNA here is from genome assembly GCA_023428035.1 of Pseudomonadota bacterium. GTDB lineage: Bacteria > Myxococcota_A > Polyangia > Polyangiales > JAEYZO01. Next base: position 3,548 of record JAEYZO010000078.1, read on the forward strand.
GCACCGGCGCTGGAGGTTGTTCGGCGCGCACTCGTCGCCCGGGAAGGAGCAGGCCCAGCCGCCGGTCTGACAGAAGAGCCCCGCGACGTAGCTCACGCAGGTGCCCATCGCGCCGCCGCGACGTCGACAGTCGCTCCACTGTCGGCAGCCCGCGGGGATGCACGCCCGCTGCGGGAAGGGCAGCATCTGGATGTCGGCGCAGCGCTCTCCCTCGGGGCAGGCCGCGTCGCTCTGGCACGCCGCGCGGATGCAGGTGTTGAGCTGGTGCCGCGCGCGCCACGCCTGCCCGTCGGGGCAGTCGCGGAACACGCGGCTGTACTGGGCCTCGAGATCGGGGGTGAAGCAGTAGCCGCCGCGGCACTCGGCGTCGGTGGTGCAGCGCTCGTCGGTGCCGTCGGGGATGCGCACCGTGGGG
>JAEYZO010000100.1 GCA_023428035.1 Pseudomonadota bacterium
GGCCCAGCCCGCGCCGGCGACCAGCGGCGCGATGAACATGTACCGCGGCCACGAGGCCCCGGAGTGCAGCACCACGAAGCCGACCTCGACGGCGAGGGTCACGCGGCGCCCCCGCGTGGCGTCGCGCGCGCAGCGCGACCGCTCGCCCTCGACGAGCGCGAGGTGCTGCAGGTCCACCGGGTCCAGCGGGGGTTGCTGTCGGTCCATCACACCGCGGACAGAACCACCCCCCGCCGCGGGGCGCAACCCGCGCGGCGCGTCGTGTACCCTCGCGCGGCTCGACCCATGGACGAAGCGCTCACCCGCGAGGTCACCGACGCCGTCTCGCTGCTCACCGGCGAGCCCGTCACCCTGCGCGCCGCGCGGCCCCTCGCGGGCGGCGCGTCGATGGAGACCCTCGCGCTCGACCTCACGGTCGGCGACCGCGACGAGCCCCTGGTGCTCCGCCGCGACATGGCCGTGAACATGTTCCACGGGGCGCTCTCACGCGCCGACGAGTTCGCGCTGCTCGACCTCGCCTCGCGAGGAGGCGTCCCCTGCCCTCGCCCGCGCTACCTCTCGCCCCCGACCGCCTCGCGGCGCTGGTTCCTCATGGACCGTCACCCCGGAGAGTCGGTCGGTCGCAAGGTCGTGCGCGACCCCGCGCTCGCCCAGGGCCGCGCGCGCCTCGCGGCGGACCTCGGCGCGGCCCTCGCGAAGATCCACGCGCTCCCCCTCGACGGCGCGACGCTCCCTCGCCCTCGCGACGGCCGCTCACCCGCCCTCGAAGCCGTGGCCCAGACCCGGGAGTCCATCGCCGCGATGGGCTTCTCCCGCCCGAGCTGGGCCTACCTCCTCCGCTGGCTCGAAGCCCGCGCGCCGGCCTGCGCCTCGCTCTCGGTGGTGCACGGAGACTTCCGCGTCGGCAACGTGCTCGTCACCCCCTCGGGCCTCGAGGCCGTCATCGACTGGGAGTTCGCGCACCTCGGCGACCGCCACGAAGACCTCGCGTGGCCGACGCTCCGCGACTGGCGCTTCGGCGCCGACGCGAAGACCCTCGGCGGCGTAGGCGAGCTCGAGGATTTCATCGCGGCCTACCGCGCCGCGGGCGGGGCCGAGGTCGACCGCGGCGCCCTCGCGTGGTGGCAGGTCGCGGGCAACGTGCGCTGGGCGGTGATGTGCCACGCCCAGGCCGAGCGGCACCTCTCCGGCGCAGACCCCTCGGTGGAGCTGGCCTCCCTCGGGCGCAAGGGCGCCGAGGTCGAGTGGGAGGCCCTACGGCTGATCGACGAGATGGAGCGAGCGTGAGCGAGCGAGGTCGTTCCGACGTCGAGGGCCACCCCACCGCCGCGGAGCTCGTCGAGGCGGCGCGGGAGCACCTGATCTCAAGGGTGATCCCGACGATCACCGACGCGCGCTTGAGGTTCCAGACGCTCGTGGCCGCGCACGCTCTCGAGGTGGTCGCGCGCGAGTCCCGACGTCCCGACGCGGTGAGAGACGCGCTCGTCGCCGCGCGGCGCGCGCTCTTCGACGGGGACGACCCCGGCCTCGTCGCGGCCATCGAGGCCGGGGACTTCGACGACCCCGTCTCCGCCGCCCGGCTGCGCGCGTGGTTGATGGCCGAGTGCGAGCACGGACTCGCGAGCTGGAACCCCGCGTTCCTCGCGTCAGCGCGGGGTGGTTGACGGGAGGTGCTCCGCGGCGCGGGCCGCGACGGCGCGGGCGAGGATCGCGTCGCCGTGGTCGTTCACGTGGCAGCAGTCGTCGCGCCACACGGCCCGCGGCTCGGCGTCGAAGACGTCGGTGAGCGACGCGACCGGCAGCCCCGCGGCGCGCAGGCGGGTGACCTCGCGGGTGAGTGCCTCGTAGCGCTCGGGCACGGCGCGGTACTCATCGCTGGGGCGCAGGCAGCACTCGCGCTCGGCCTCGGTGAAGCGCCGCGCGCTGCGCGCCCTCTGGTTCGGCTGGAGGAGGAACACCACCGAGACCTCCCACCCTCGCGCGAGGGCGTGGGTCGCCTCGACGCAGGCGCCCCAGCGGCGCGCCAGCTCCTCGGGCGAAGAGGCGTTCGGGGGTGAGCGCGAGGGCTCGGGCACGCCCGGCGGCGCTCGAAAGCCGTTGAGTACGTCGCCGGTCGCGGCGAGGTTGGCCCGGTAGCGCGCGATCTGTGACAGGGCCGACCAGGGCCACACCCGCACGCTGTCGAAGAGCTCGACGTAGCGGCGCACGGCGTCGACCACCGGCGCGGCGAGCTCCCCCGAGGGGCGCGCGCCGCGGGCACGCCAGAAGCGCGCCGCGGGCTCGCACGCGTAGCCGCCGTGGAAGACCTCGTTGAAGCCGTCGAGCACCACCGCCGCGTCGACGCGGTGCTGCGACACCCCGAGGAGGTTGAGCTGCGACGGCTGCGCCCCGCCGGGCACGGAGAGGTTCATCACCTCGACGCGGCGAGGCGACACCCGAGGCGAGAGCGCGGCCGCGATCGCGCGGGGCCCGTGGGCGCGACCGAGCTGGTCGGCGACGGAGCCGCCGAGGATGGCCACTACGTAGCGGTCGGCGTGGGGTCGGTCGGGGGCGCTCCACCCGGGGCGCGCGTAGGGGCGGTCGAGGAGTATTCG
>JAEYZO010000103.1 GCA_023428035.1 Pseudomonadota bacterium
GCCCACGGTCGCGCCCGCGGCTCCGCCTGTCGCGGCGCCCCCCGTGACGGCCGAGGAGCCGACGTCGTCGCGTCGGCGGCGCAGGCGCTCGCGGCAGGAGCCGGACGCGCAGCCTGAGCGTCGCCACCATCGCCGACACTCCGCGCAGGGGCTGGAGTACTGATGCGTTGCGCGGTAGCCCTCGTGGCCCTCTCTTCGCTCGTGCTTTCTTCGAGCGAGGCGTCGGCGCAGCACCGCCGACGTCGGCACCGCGAGCGGGGCGAGCAGGCTCCACCCGCGGACCCGATCGAGGCCCTCTGCGCCGAGGGCGTCGCGATGCTCGACCGGCAGGACTACGCCGGCGCGGCGAGCTTCTTCGACGCGCTCTACCAGCGCACGCGCGAGCCTCGGGTGCTGTACCGCCGCGGCGTGGCGGAGCTCGAGCTGAGCCGCTTCGTCGACGCCGAGCGCGACATCCGGACGGCGATGCAGTCCGCGAACGACCCGTGGATCGCGGCGCATCGAGAGGGAGTCGAGCGAGCCCTGCAGCGCGCGCAGCTACGCGTAGGCGACCTCACGGTGGTGACGAGCGCGCCCGGCGCGACGGTGACGGTGAACGGCGACGAGGTGCGTTCGTTCCCGGTGCGGGTCGCGGCGGGGCAAGCGCGGATCGCCGTCCGCGCGCCCGGGCACGAGAACTACGAGACCACGGTGATGGTCCCGGGGAACGTCACCCAGGTCTTTCGTCACGAGGTGACGCTTCGCCCGGTGGCCGAGGCGCCGACGCCCACGGTGACGGCGACGAACCCGGTGACGCCTCCCGTGGTGGAGCCGACGCCCGCGCCGGCGCCGCCGCCCGCGGCGACGAGCTCGTCGAGCCCGCTGCGTCCGGTGGGAGTGGGGCTGATGGTGGCGGGCGGCGTGGGGCTGGCGCTCGGGGTGGTGGGAATGGCGCTGCGGGAGGGCGCGGTGAGTGACTTCGACGCGAACGGCGCGTGCGGCGCCAACGGCGGGGCGCCCGTGGGCGGTGACGCGTGCGTGTCGGCGTATGACTCGATCCAGACGTGGCAGGCGGTGTCGATCGCGGGCTTCGTCGGGGGAGGGGTGCTGGCGGCGTCGGGGGCGGTGTTGTTCTTCCTGTCGCCGCGGTCGCGGAGCGCGGAGCGGGCCTCGGTCGCGCCGTCGATCGGGCCGGGTTCGATGGGTCTGACGGTGTCGGGTCGCTTCTGAAGGGTCGTGAGATGAAATCGTGGATGGGGTGCGCGGCGGTGATCGCCGCGATGGTGAGCGCGTGCAGCGCGCCGCGGGAGCAGCCGCTGGAGGACGCGTCGTCCACGACGGATCAGGGCGTGGTGAACGACACGGGCGCGACGGTCGACACGGGGGTGATCGTCGACGTGCCGATGGGCGACGACGCGAGCGATGTCCCCGACGTGCAGCCGCCGGTGGACGCGCCGGACGCGAGCGACGGGGGCGATGGTGGTGACGTCGTCGACGCGAGCGACGCGGGTGACGCGGGTGACGTGGTGGATGGAGGGGATGTGCCGCCGGTGATGGTGGACGTGCCCGACGTGGTCGATGTGCCCGACGTACCCGACGTGCCGGTGGTGGATGTTCCCGACGCGGGGCCGGTGACGCCGACGTTGACCGGCGGCTTCGTGTCGGCGGCGGTGAACGCGACGAACGGGACGATCACATTGCGGGGGCAGATGTCGTGGCACGCGGCGGTCAGCGGGACGAGCAGCGGGATCACGCTGCGGGGGGTGCTGTGGTGAAGGTGCTCGATCGCGCATTCTGGACGCGCACGCTGGTAGGAGCCGCGGTGATCTCGGCGAGCGTGGGGGTGACCGTGCGGCTCGCGAAGGCGGACCCGGGTGGGCACACGCGCGCGGCGCTGACCTTCGCGGGGACGCTGAGCGGGGTGACGGGGGCGCAGACGCTGACGTTCACGTTCCGCAAGGGGAGCGCCGAGGTCTGCGCGCCGACGGCGATGGTCACTCCTGACGCCGAGGGGAGGTTCACGGCGGAGATCCCGATTGATGGGTGTCCGTCGACGCTTTTCGATGGGAGCGACGTGACCTTCGACGTGCGAGTCGGGACGACTGCCGTCGCGAGCGGACAGCGGGTCAACCCAGTGCCGTACGCACGCTACGCGGATCAAGTGGGGACGCCGGATTGCCCGGTGGGGTACGAGCGGAGGACAGATGCCGCGACTCCGACTGGAAGATGGATCTGTCGGCGCGGCGCGGACGAAGTGGTGCGCGTCGGAGACGGACCGAGCGCCTTCTGGATTGATCGTTACGAGGCGACGATCTGGACCGGCCGAGATGGGAGCGGAACGAACTACAATAGCGACACGGAGGTCGACCTCGGTCCGATCGGGCTGCCGCGGAATGGACAGACTACACGCGACGTACCTGCGATGTTCGCGGCGAGCGTCGCGGGGCGGCTTCCAGCTCGTTGGGTGACCTGGTTTCAGGCGAGTGAACTGTGCAGAGCCTCAGGCAAGCGTTTGCCGGGTGGGAATGAGTGGCTGTCCGCGGCGAGATCGACGGCAGACCCAGATCCGTCGAGTAACGGATCGGGTGGGATTTGCGTTACTGGGCAAGGCGCCCCGGGGCCACGCGCAACGGGTCTCGGTATCAATTGCGTCAGCCGTTGGGGTGCTCAGGATATGATTGGCAACGTGACTGAATGGACCGACGAGTGGTTCGCTGGGGCTGGATCCACGTCCGGATCGGCTACGCGCGTGAACGAGTCCATCCAGGCTTGGCCAAACGAGTACGCAACCGATGCCACATGGAATGTCAACGGCGCGGTGGATCGAGGCGACACGACCGTTGTTGGACTCCCGGCCGCTGCCTTGCGAGGCGGTGATTGGAGCGCCGGTCGCTCATCTGGAGTATTTGCTCTTGCACTATATCGAGCGCCGTCTGGCCGATCGGATGGGTCTGGCTTCCGATGCGTGATCCCACGGTGAATCCACGTGCTCCTGAGAGCCACGCTCTTCGCGACCAAGCACACAAGGTTGAACCCATGACCACCCTCGATAGAGCCTTCTGGACGCGCGCCGTGGTGGTGACCGCGATGGTCTCTGGCGGCGTGTTCTTCACCAACCGCTTTGCCAAGGCCGACCCCGGCGGAGCGACGCGCTCCTCGCTCACCTTCGCTGGCACCCTCTCTGGCGTGACCGGGGCGCAGACGCTGACTTTCACCTTTCGCAAGGGGAGCGCGACGGTCTGCGCTCCGACGGCGACGGTGACCCCGGACGCCGAGGGGAGGTTCACGGCGGAGATCCCCATTGACGGTTGTCCGGCGACGCTGTTCGACGGCGCCGACGTGACCTTCGACGTGCGCGTCGGAACGACGACGGTCGCGAGCGGACAGCGGGTCAACCCGGTTCCATACGCGCGCTACGCGGATCAGGTTGGGACGCCGGATTGCCCGGTGGGCTACACGCGCACGACGGAGACGCGCTGGGTCGTCTGCGCGCGGACGGTGCGTCTCGGTTCCACTGACGTCGCCGACGAGGTGGTGAAGGTCGGCGACGGTCGCAGCGCGTTCTGGGTCGATCGCTACGAGGCCAGTGTGCATCACGCTACTACCGGGGTGCAGCTCGCGGTGGTGACTGCGGCAGGTATGGTCAGCGGAGACCCGATTGTCACGTCTGGGCTTCTGGAGAACGGGCGACACACGACGCGCCTCGCTCCCGCGATGGCGCTCAGCCACACAGGAATGCCCACTGTCAACGTGACCTGGTTCCAGGCCAATGAAGCCTGTCGACGGGCGGGAAAGCGACTGCCGACGGGGAGCGAGTGGCTCGCCGCTGCCAGTGGGACGATCGACGATCCGACGTGTCAGACCGCCACGGGGAATGCTGGTCCTCGCGCTGCCGCTCCGACGAACCTATGCGTATCAGCCGTCGGCGCTCACGACATGATCGGCAACGTCTGGGAGATGACCGACGAGTGGTACGCGGCCGCTGGACCCGTAAGCGGTTCGGCCACGCCGATCAATAGCGGCCTTCGAAACTGGCCCTCGGATTACGGCGACGATGGCACCTATGGCGTCAATGGTGCGGTTGATCGTGGTGGTAGTGTAACAGTAGTCGGTCTTCCAGGCGCGGCAGTTCGTGGCGGACCCTGGAGCAATGGGACTACATCTGGTGTTTTTGCACTCTCTCTCAGCGATGGGCCCTCCGCCTCGTACAACAGCAAGGGCTTCCGCTGCGTCATCCCTCGCTGACTCCACCACCCCGCCCGCTCCCACCGCGCCTCACTTCGCTCCGCGCAGCCGCTCGATCTCGGCCAGCGCCGCCGCGAGCTCCGCCTCCACCTCCACCCTCGCTCGCTCGGCCTCGCTCGCCCTGGCCTCGGCCTCGGCGCGTCGCTCGGCCTCCTCCTTCGCCCTGGCCTCGGCCTCCGCGCGTCGCTCGGCCTCCTCCTTCACCCTGGCCTCGGCCTCCGCGCGTCGCTCGGCCTCCTCCTCGCGAGCCACCGCCGCGGCCTCGACGCTCTCCTCCAGCGTCAGGATGATCTCGGATTGATCCAACACCCTCGCAGTGCCGCTGTAGAAGCGCAGCCGCGCGCCCTCCAGCTTCAACTCGAAGCCCAGCACTCGTGACGGCAGCCTTCCCCCCTGCGGCACGATCGGCTCGTACATCCTCGCCCCCGGCGACGGGAGCCGATACCCGAGGAGCCTCCGCCGCCCCCGGTCGAAGATGAAGTACTCGCGGATTCCATATCCCGCGTAGAGGCGCACGTTGCGCTCAAGGTCCTTCTTGCGGTCTCCGTGGATGAACACCTCGAGCGCGAGGTCGACGCCCTTGCCCTCGGCGCTCACCACCCAGCGCGTGCGGTTGTGCGGCTCGACCTCCTCCACCGCGATCACGTCGGGCGCGAAGCTGTCCTCATTCGGATAGAACACCGACACGCCCGCGCCCACGTAGAGCTTCCGCCCCGTGCGCTCATAGAACATCCGCAGCGTGTCGCGGGTGCCCACCGCCGCGTCGACGTGGTCGTCGCCCTCCGGCGGCGTCGACAGGTACTCCCGCGGGATGTACGTCGGCAGCGCGTCGACCACGGCCTCGCGCTCGGCGGGGGTCATCGCGTCCCACGCGGCCTGCGTCGGCGCGCGAGGGCGCGGCGGCAGCGGCGGCAGTGACCGCGCATCAACGTGCGGCTCGGTGCTCATCGTCGCCCAGTGTGGCGAAGCCCCGCGGCGGATTCCAGCGGGAGGCCGCGGAAGGCGGTCGCGTCTCCTGCGACGAGGGACCACCGTCGCGCGGCTTGCCGTGTCACGGGTGGGCGTGAGATCCCCGACGCGCCCGCGCGATGTCTCGCACGCCCTACGACACGTTCTCGAAAGACCTGACGGCCGCCGCGCTCGCGCCCCTGGGCGAGGCCCGCAGCGACGCTCGCCTCGCGTCGGACCCGCAGTACGCCGACCTGCGCTTCGAGGCGCGGCCAGGGATCACCACGCCTCGCACGGACCTGTTCGCTCGCATGGGCGTGGAGCGGGCGCTGTTCGAGTTCTCGCGTGAGGCGCCGGACCTCGCGGAGATGGCGTCGTGGCAGCGCAAGCAGCTCTCGTGGTTCCAGGCGCTGCTCAACGAGGCGCGGCGCGACCGTACGCCTCCGCCCGCGCTGCCCCCGGTGTCGTGGGGGCTGTCGTCGGGGCCTCCTACCCAGGCGATGCGCGCCTACGCGCTGGCGTCGATGGGGGCGCCGTGGCCGCGGGGGTGTTACCAGGGAGCGCCCGCGGGCACCTTCCGGCTGGTGGTGATCTCGGAGCTGCCACGCACCCGGGACACCCTGCTGGTACGCGCCCTCGGCAAGGGGACGACCTTCCGACGCGCCGTGGCGGAGCTCGAAGCGCTTCCCCCCGAGGCGCCGGAGCGTACACTCATCGCCGTACCGCTCCTGCAGTTGCAGCTCCAACTGCGAGACGACTCCAGCGACGAGGCCAAGGAGATCCTCATGCAGACCCAGAAGCTCGCACAGGAGATGCTCCAGCAGCAGTTCGACCGGGGCGTCGAGAAGGCCGTTGTGAGCCTTCGCGAGTCCATCGCCCTCGTCGCCGCGAACCGTGGGCTCGAACTGGGCGCCGCGCATCGCGCGCGGCTCGACGCCGAGAGGCGCATCGAGGTGCTCCAGGCCTGGCTCACCGCGGCCCTCACAGCCGAGCGCGCCGCGGACATCTTCGTCGAACCAACGCGGTAGCGCGCTCGCGGTAGCCCTCGGCGCACATGACGCTCGCGCATGCGTGGGTGCTCGCGTCGTGGGAGCGGTGCCCCCCCCGGCCCCGGTGTCGTTTTAACATAA
>JAEYZO010000112.1 GCA_023428035.1 Pseudomonadota bacterium
CGGCGGACGAGCCGCCGCGTCCGGGAGCAAATCACCCCACTACCGAACTTCGGGTCAGGCCCGGTGCTCTCCGCAGCGCGCGTGCTCGCAGGCGCAGCCCATCGCCTCGGAGATCGTCCGCACGCCGCAGTGGTCGGTGAGCCGCGAGCGCAGGGCGGCCCTCGCGCGGTGCAGGCGCACCGAGGCGTTGTTGGCCGAGATGCCGAGCGAGCGCGCGACCTCGGCGACGCTCGCGTCGTTCAGGTCGGCGCGGCGGATCACGTCTCCGTACTCGTCGCGCAGGCCGTCGAGGAGGTGCGCCGCGCAGCAGCACACGGTCGCGTCGTCGGCGGTCGAGGGAGCGTCGGGCTCGGGCACCTCGGCGCGGGGCTCTTCACGGGTGCGGGCCGCGTCAGAGAGCGCGCGTCGGAGCGCGGTGTAGACCCAGGCGCGCGCCGCCTCGGGGTCGCGCAGCGCGTCGGCCCTCTCGATCGCGCGGAGGGCCACCTGGTGGAGGACAACCTCGGCCGAGACCCACGGCGGCGCCCGCCGGGCCACGAAGGCGACGAGCTCGGCGCGGTGCTCCACGAGGAACGCTTCGACGGCCGCGCGCCGTGGGTCGGACGAGGGGATCATCACCGCGGATAGCCTACGACTTCGCGGCGCGGTTCGCCGGGCAGTTGCAGCTCGCGGGGCACTGGCAGTCGGGGCCGCACTTGCACTCCGGGCCGCAGCAGCACTCGTTCGCGGGGCGGTTCGCGTCGCCGCAGCGGCAGGTGGGGCCGCAGCACGAGCAGGCGCAGGTCTTGGGGGTGTCAGACATGAGGGGTCTCCTTTCGAGCGGGGAGTCTACATCGACTCCCTTCGTTCATGGAGACTGGCGAGGGGCGCGGACCTTACAGCGCGAGGGACGATTCCTGCGCCGCGGGTGACCTCCGCCCCTGACAGGCTCACTCGGGGACCTGTCCGCGCGCCCCGACACCTCTCCGCGCGCCCCGCCGGGAATCCCGCTGGGCACGCGCGCTGCGATGTCGTCGCGGCGTCACCCGGAGGTACACCGCCATGACGCACCACGCCGCCCTCTCCACCGACCCGCGCGCCGCCGCGTGGAACCTCCGCTACGCCGCCCCCGAGGGCTGGCGCGCGCAGGAGCTCGGCGCGATCACGGTCTACGGCTCCCCCGACACGTCCCGCGCGGTCTTCGTCGGGAGGGCGATGTTCACGACCTACGACGAGGCCCTCGCGACCACCGCGGCGCTCGCGCAGTCGGTGGGCCTGCAGACCACGGGTGTCTCCGAAGCTCCGACGGAGTCGACGGTCGCGGGCCTGCGCGCCACCACGGCCTCCTACGTCGGCTACAACGCGGCGGGGTACCCCTCCGAGGGGCGGCTGATGGTGCTCTTCACGCCGCACGGCACGAGCCTCACGCTCTTCGGGGTCAGCGGCCCCGAGGGCGCGGCGGAGGTGCGAGGGGTGATCGCCCGCGTCGCGGCCTCGGTGCGCGCGGGAGCGCCGTCGATCGACGGGGCGGCGGCGAGGGCCCTCGCGGGGCGCTGGGTCTACAGCGACGGGAGCTTCGACCGCATGAGGACCTCGACCTCGAACCGGGGCGTCGAGGCGACGCTCCTGCTCGACGGGGAGTTCTTCCAGCTCACGTCGAACAGCTGGGTGAGCGTCGACGTGCGGCGCGCCTCGGCGGGGGAGTCTCCCGTGGACCTGGGTGGGTCGGAGTCGTCGCGCAGCGCGCAGGACGCGGGTCGCTACGCGGTCATCGGCCGCGAGGTGGTGTTCCGCGGGACGCGCGGGCAGCTCGTGGTGCCCTTCGCGCTGCAGGGGGCGACGCTCACCCTCGGCGCGACGACCTACGGCCGGCAGTAGCCGAAGCGAGGCGGCCGCACGCTCAGCGCACGAAGATGGCCCGCTGCACGCGGTCGGCGGAAGACAGCGTCCCGGAGGGGTCGCTGTCGTAGTCGACGTTGGAGAGCGTCGCGGTGGTGACGGTGGTCGCGCCGAAGCCGAACTGCTCGGCGTCGCAGCTCGGGAAGGTGCCCGTGCCCGGGCGGATGGTGGTGATCATCGAGTTGTCGTCCGTCGACACGAGGTACGAGCCCACCGTCGACGTGGTCGCCGAGTCGCGGCAGCGGAAGCGCAGGCCCGCGCCCTGGCAGGTCCCGCCCGTCCACGGTGAGGCCTGCGTGACCGTCGTGCACGAGTTCGCGCAGGTGCTCGATTGTACGGAGCTGCGCGACATCTGCGCGAGCAGCGTGCCGCCCTGCAGGCACGAGGCCCCGGACTGCACCTCGATGGTCGGCGTCGTCGACATCCGCACGATGAGCAGCTCGGTCGCCGGGTAGTTGCCGTACACGAGGCTCTTGCCGTCGGCGTTGGTGGTCGGCGAGGTCGTGTTGCCGAAGGGGGTCGCCGTGATCCACGCCGTCGAGCGCGCCGACCAGTTGGCCGCGTCGTTGTTCGTGATGACCGCCGCGAGGGCCCACCCCCCGCTGGCGAGGCCGTTCTCGCACCACGCCTGGTACGGCGGCGCGCCGCCCGCCCCGTCGGGGTCGATCATCACGACCG
>JAEYZO010000188.1 GCA_023428035.1 Pseudomonadota bacterium
GACCTCGACCGCGCGCCGGTCGCGCTGCGCCTCGCGGTCGCCCGCGACTTCGACGAGCCCGCCGACGGCACGCCCGAGTCCTGCGCCGCCGCGGGCATCAACCGCCCCACCCTCGCCACGGTCGACCTCGACCTCAGCGGCCCCTGGAGCTCGGCCCTCGCCGCGGTCTCTCGCGAGGTCTCCGCGGAGCACCTCTCCCTCTCCCCGCGCGCAGCCGAGGTCGCGCGGAGGGCCAACGTCGACCTGCACGCCACGGTGGGCCCCTTCCTCCGCTCGCAGTGGCCCCTGCGCCTCGTCGCGATCCCGCAGCGGCTGGGACCCCCGCGGGTGATCCGACCGCCGCCCATCCCCGACGACACGCTGCTCCGCGCTGACCTCCGCGCGCGCGGCCCGCTCGTGGCCGCGACCACCGAGGTGCAGCTCGAGGTCGGCGGCTCGCGCGTCGACCCCATCGGCCTCATCGAGCCCTACCACGTCGAGGCCGTCCTCGCGGTCGCCCCCGAGCAGGGCGCGACGCTCCTCGACCGCGTCGGCGTGAACCTCGCGGTGCTCGCGCAGGTGTCCCCCGCGCTCGCCAGGGAGCTCCAGGGCCGCGTCGAGGTCGACGTGCGCGCGGGGGTGCCCGTCGCGCGCGTGCTCCGAGAGGGCCCCGACGCCCTCGAGTGGAACCGCTTCGACGTCGCCACCGAGCACCTCGAGCTCCAGCGCTTCGCCTGGGCGCAGCAGCGCGGCCTCGTCGGCCTCGTCGACGCGAGGGTGCGCGCCACGGGCAACCCCGCCGCCCCCATCGACGCCACGGTCACCCTGCGCGACCTGCGCACGCGCCTCACCGACGCCCTCGCCGCCGCCGGGCAGGCCACCCCGCGCGAGACCGCTCGGATGCAGGCGCAGCTCCACGCGCTCGCCTCCCGCGCGGGCGACCTCCTCAACGTCGACGCGTGCCTGCGCGCGACCCTCCGCGGGTCCGTGGACCCCTGCGACCCGCTCCAGCCGGGCGACCCCGGGGGCGAGTCGATGCAGGCCACCGCGCACGTGCCCGTCGGCGGGACCTTCCGCGACCTGGCGGTGCGCCTCGAGCAGGCGAGCGCGCGGCTCCTCGCGTCGAACTTCAGGCTCGACGCGGTCTCGGGCTTCGTGCCCGACGACCTGCTCACCAACCTCGGCGGCCGGCTCGACGCGGCCCTCGACTGGCGCGGCTCCGCGCAGCGCGAGGTGCGCGGCACGCTGCGCTTGAGCGACGGGAGCGCGACGCTCACCACCCTCGGCGAGCCGATGCGCAACCTCAACGTCGAGCTCACCGCGGACGGCACTCGGGTCGAGCTGCGACGCCTCGACGCCGAGATGGGCCGAGGCTCGATCCGGATGCAGGGCAACGCCCTCGTCGCGCGGAACCCCTGGCTGGTGGTGAGCCTGCAGGGCCGCACCGACTCCTTCCCCGTGGCGCTCTCGGGCTACACCTGGGCGTGGATCGACGGCGCCTTCCGCTTCGGGATGGTGTTCCGCGAGGACCAGGCGCGCGGCAACGTCGAGATCGAGACCCTGCGCGCCCTCGTGCAGGAGCAGCCCTCCGTCGACCTGCAGCCCCTCGAGCCCGACCCGCACATCTACGTCGTCGGGCGCACCCGCGTCCGCGCGGGCACGCCGCAGCGGGCCTACCCCATCGACCTGTCGATCCGCACGAGCTCGCCCGTCTGGCTGCGCCGCAGCGATTTCACCATCGCGATCCGCACCGACCTCCGCGTGCGCAACGACCGCGCGGGCCTCTCGCTCTCGGAGAGCATCCAGCTCGCCAGCAACCAGAGCTGGTTCTCGATCTTCGGCAAGCGCTTCGACCTCGACCGCGTGCGCGTCACCTTCGACGGCAGCGTCGGCATGAACCCCGAGCTCGACATCGCCGCCCACCACGACTCCCCCACCGCGGGCCGCCTCGGGGTCGCGGTCTCGGGCCGCCTCGAGCACCCCACCGTCACCTTCAGCTCGGCGAACTACCCCACCGCGAGCCAGGCCGAGATCCTCGCGATGATCGCCCTCGGCCGCCGTGACACCCCCAGCGCCTCGGGCAGCGGCGACCTCTTCGGGCAGGCCGGGCAGGCCGTGCTCTCGCTGGTCTCGGGCCTGCTCGCCACCAGCCTCTCGCGGGAGTTCTCGTTCCTCCCGACGATCATCGCCGAGCCGGGCTCCGGGGGCGGGCGCTACGGCGCGGGCGTGAACCTCGGCCCGAGGGTGTACCTTCAGGCCACGCTCTCCGCCGCGGGCGCGACGGCCGGCGCCGCGGCGACGAACTCCCCGGAGTTCCGCGTGCTGCTGGAGTACGCGCTCAACGAGGCGATCACCATCTCGGGGAGCTGGAGCACGCTCCTCAACGGCCGCTGGGGCGCCGACGTGCTCTGGTCACCCTGAGAGCTGCATCGCGCGCCGCAGCGCGAAGAGCAGCAGGAGGTTGCGGGTGTTGTATCCCGCGGCGAGCCCAGCCTCGGTGAAGACCGCCGCGCGGGTGTCGCCGTTGTCGACGTAGACCGTGGGGTGGACGTTGTCGTCGCTGATGCCCGCGTTGCGCAGCGGCGCCATCACCATGCGGTAGTCGACCAGCGGGAGCGCGAGCTCGCGCGCGACGGCGCGCACCCGGGCGTCGACCTCGGCCGATCGCGCGGTGAACTCCGCGGAGCCGCGGTGCTCCGGGATGGTGCTCACGATGGCGACGGTGCCCCGCGCCTCGATGCGGCGGAGGAGCTCGCGCAGGTCGCGCTCGAAGGCGTCGAGCTCGGTGCGCTCGACGTCGTTGGTGCCGATCATGACGAAGGCCCAGGCCGGCCGGATCGCGCGGAGCTCGCGCTCGACGGGGCTGCGGTCGCCGCCCTCGATGAGCTGCGAGGCCGTCCACCCCGCGGTGGCGGCGAGGGAGGCGTGCGCGAAGGAGTTGTCCTCCCGGTCGCGGCCGAGGGAGCGGCGAGAGAAGTGGCGGATCACCGGCTCGAGGTCGGTGAACTCCCCGAGCTCGTACCAGCCGCGGCCGAGGTCGAGGCCGAAGCTCCCGGACTCCGTGATCGAGTCGCCCACCTTCGCGAAGACATCGGCCCGGTTGCCCGCGCGCGCCCCCGCCGCGAGCACCCTGCGGACGTGCTCGGCGACCGCGCCCTCCCACGGCGGCGCGGCGCGCTCGAAGCGCTCACGGAGCGAGAGCCGTCGCAGCTCCTGAGCAGGCGGAGGTGGCGGGGGCGGGGGCGACGGCTGCCGCGGGGTGAGGGTCTGCGCGTGGCGCACGTCGCTCACGCCTCGGCTCGACCCGCCCTCCCGCGACGACGACTGACAGGCCACAGCGAGGACGGCCGCGAGGCTCAGGGCCGCGCGGGTCATCCGAGCTCGGCCTTCGCGGTCTCGACGATCTCGCTCGCCATGGCCCGGATCGACGCCTCGTCCTCGCCCTCGACCATGACCCTCAGCTTGGGCTCGGTGCCCGACCACCGCACGAGCACGCGCCCGTCGGAGCCGAGCTTCGCCTCGACGAGCTTCACGGCGGCGCTGGTGCGGGGCATCTCCGCGAGGGCCCTGCGGCTCTTGAGCGTGGCGTTGAGCAGCACCTGCGGGACGCGCTGCAGCGCCTCCGCCGCGAGCTCACTCAGGGGCCGCTCCGCGGTCACCACCGCGGCCACGACCTGCAGCGCCGCGATGAGGCCGTCGCCGGTGGTCGAGTGGTCGAGGAAGACCAGGTGACCCGACTGCTCGCCGCCGAAGTTGTACCCCGACGCGCGCATGGCCTCGACCACGTAGCGGTCGCCCACGGCGGTGCGCACCAGCTTCGCGGACATCGCCGCGAGGGCGCGCTCGAGCCCGAGGTTCGACATCACCGTCGCGACCACGGTGTTCTTCTCGAGGATCCCGTCGTCGATCATGCGCCGCGCGCAGATCGACATGATGGCGGCGCCGTCGACGACCTGGCCGCGCTCGTCGACGACGATGAGCCGGTCGGCGTCGCCGTCGAGCGCGACCCCCAGGTGGGCGTGGCGGCGCACCACCTCGGCGGCGAGGTTCTCGGGGTGCAGCGCGCCGAAGCGGTCGTTGATGTTGCGCCCGTTGGGCTTCACGCCGATGGCGTGGACGCTCGCGCCGAGCTCGGCGAAGACCAGCGGCGCGACGCGGTAGGCCGCCCCGTGCGCGCCGTCGACCACCACGCGCAGGCCGTCGAGCCGGAGCGATTTCGGGAAGGTGCTCTTCACGAAGGTGACGTAGCGGCCGCGGGAGTCTTCGATCTTCTCGGCCCGGCCCACGCCGCGCTCGGTGCGCCGGGCGGTGTGGAGCTTCGGGGCGTCCATCAGGGCCTCGATCTCGGCCTCGGCCTCGTCGGGCAGCTTGAAGCCGTCGGCGCCGAAGATCTTGATCCCGTTGTCCTGGTAGGGGTTGTGCGACGCCGAGATCACCACCCCGCAGTCGGCGCGCATCGACTGCACGATGTACGCGATGGCCGGCGTCGGGAGCGGGCCGGTGAGCATCACGCGCCCGCCCTGGGAGCAGACCCCCGCGGCGAGGGCGGTCTCGATCATGTAGCCCGAGAGCCGGGTGTCCTTGCCGATGACCACGCGCGCCGGGCGGCCGCCGCGGGAGGCCCACCAGGTGACCGCCGCGCCGACCTTCATCGACACTTCGGGGGTGATCGGGTGGACGTTCGCGACGCCGCGGATCCCGTCCGTGCCGAACAGCTTTCGCACGGGCGTCGCCGCGCTCGAGGACTTCTTCGTGCTCATGGGCCTCCGTTCGAGGGCCGCGGAGGATACACCACCCTCGCGCCCCTCAGCGCGCGCCGCGCGCGGGGGTCACCAGCACCTCGTGGGGGCTGACCTCCACCGCCGTCACCCCGTCGGGGAGCGGTCGCACCTGCACCGCAGCGTTCTGCGGCGCCCGCGGCGCGCCGCCCTCCAGCGCGGGCACGAAGGGCACCACCTGCGAGGGCAGCAGGGCCTCGACCGCGGCCGGCGCTCCGCGCACGACCACGTCGACCACGGGCGGGCGGAGGGTCACGCCGGACATCCCCACCGCCGCGACGGCGAGGCGCTCGAACACCCGCCGTTGCACCTCGGGGACGACCTCGAAGGACACCCTCGCGGTCGTGCTCACTCCCAGGCTCAGCCCCTCGCGGAGGGTCTCGAGCGCGACGCGGCGCTCGTAGCGCCCAGGGCCCAGACCGGTCACGTCGACGGCCTCGGTGTGCACCCCGTCGAGGAGCTCGAGGGCCTGCGTCGGGCCACGCACCCGCACCTGCCTCGGCTCGACCTCGAGGTTCTCGACGCGGCTCCGCGCGACGGGGGCGCCGAGCACCGTGGCGCGGGTCGGGAGCACCCTCGTGGCGAGGGTGTCCCACTCCAGCTCCAGAACGGGCGGGGTGAAGCTCACGATGGTCGCCCCCGCGGGCATCCGGAGCATCGAGCGGGAGAAGCGCACCGTGCGGCGGTGACCCTCCCTCAGGTCGAGCTGCACCGGGCCCACGTCGTCGCCTCGGAGGGAGCCCACCGTCGACGCCGCGCCGCGCACGGTCACCCGCACCTTCTCGGGCAGCGGCGTGAGCAGCACGTCGTTCCCGCGGTCGGGCGCGGGGAGCACCGCCGCGAGGGGCACGTCAACGCTGCGCTGCACGTCGCCCGACCCGCGGATCAACCCGAACAAGAGCAGCGAGAGCGAGAGCGCCACCAGCTTGTATCCGAGGTTCTCGACCAGCCCGGCCCCGAAGGCCCTCAAGCGAGACGCCGGCCTCACCGCCCCTCCCCCGCGTCCCTCGCGCCCTCTGCCGCGTCGCGCGGCCCGGGCTCAGGCTCCGTGG
>JAEYZO010000206.1 GCA_023428035.1 Pseudomonadota bacterium
GGGCGGACCCACGCGCGGCGGGGGCGGGGGCTCGACGAGGCGACGCGGGGCGACGCCGGCGTCGACGGCATGGGCGCGGCCGCAGGACCAGCCGAGCACGGTCAGCAGCGAGATCGCGAGGAGGGGCGAGCGCGGCACGGCGCCCGAGGGTAACGCACTCCCGCGGGAGCGCACGCGGGGCGAGGTCAGTCCTTGAGGAGCCAGCCGAAGAGGGCGCGCTTGAGCGTCGCGCGGCCCATCACCGCGATCGACTCGGTGAGGGGGATACCCTTGGGGCAGACCTTCACGCAGTTCTGCGCCTTGCCGCAGTCGGCGACGCCGCCCTCGCCCATGAGGGCGTCGAGGCGCGCGCCGGCCTGCATCTTCCCCGAGGGGTGCATGTTGTAGAGCCGCACGATCGAGATGACCTGCGGGCCCATGAAGGGCGAGCGGTCGTTGTAGTTCGGGCACGACTCCACGCAGCAGCCGCAGGTCATGCAGCGAGACAGGGGGTACATGACCTCCTGGTCTTCTTGCGACACCTTCGGGCCCGCCCCGAGGAAGTGCGAGCCGTCGACCTGCACCCACGCCTTCACGCGCTGGAGGTCGTCGAACATCCGCTGGCGGTTCACCACCAGGTCGCGGATGCGCGGGAACTTCTTCATCGGCTCGATGACGATGGTCTCGTTGTTGGGCGAGAGATCGGTCACCAGGGCCGAGCAGGCCTGACGGGCCTTGCCGTTGATGACCATGGTGCACGAGCCGCAGACCTCCTCGAGGCAGGCAGCGTCCCACTGCACGGGGGAGGTCTTCTGACCCGACGCGGTGACCGGGTTCTTCTGGATCTCCATCAGGCAGGAGATCACGTTCATCATCGGCTGCCGCGGGACCTTGTACTCCTCCCACCGGGAGTCTCCGTCGCCGTCGCCGCGCTTGATCTTCAGTGTGATGGTCTCGGTTGCCATAAGACTTCTTCAGCCCCCCCTATCAGGTGCTGGCCGCGGGGGCCGCCTTCGACGTGGTGATCTTGCCGTAGTCCCTCTTGGCGAGGGGCTCCAGCGACACGTCCACGGACTCGTAGCTGAGCGCGGGCGCTCCGTCCTTCAGCACGGCGATGGTGGTCTTCAACCACTCGTCGTCGTCGCGGCCCTTGGCCTTCGGGTTGTCGGGGTTGAGCTCCGGGTCGAGCACCGGCTTGTAGTGCGCCCCGCGGCACTCCTGCCGGGCCCGCGCGCCCGTCGCGACGATGTCCGCGATCTCGAGCATCCCGCGCAGGTGCCGCAGGAACACCACCGACTGGTTCATCGTCCCGCGGCCCGTGGTGTCGAGCGCGGCGCAGCGCTTCCACTGTGCTTTGTAGTCCTTGATGGTCGCGATGACCTCGTCGAGCTCCTTGTCGTGGCGCTCGACGGTCACCTTCTGAAGCATCATCTCGCCCAGCTCGTGGTGGAGCTTGTAGGGGTTCACGTCGTAGCCCGACCCCGTGCGGCCGAGGAGGGTGTCGTACTCGGCCTGGCGCCTCCTCTGCTCGCCCTCGAAGAGGGTCGACGGCGCGTCGAAGGCCGAGGACTTCATCCCCTCGCGGTACGACGCCATCGCGGGGCCCGTGACCATTCCGCCGTAGATGCACGAGAGCAGCGAGTTCGCGCCGAGGCGGTTGGCGCCGTGGTACTGGTAGTCCACCTCGCCCGTCGCGTAGAGCCCGGGGATGGAGGTCATCTGGTTGCGGGGAGACGCGGGCTTGAGCGAGCCGTCGGCGCCCTTCTCGTAGTCGGCCCAGAGGCCGCCCATGGAGTAGTGCACCGCGGGGAAGATCCGCATGGGGTTCTCGTAGGGGTCTTCGCCCACGAACTTCTCGTAGATCTCGAGCACGCCTTCGAGCTTCTTGCGCACCGCGGCCTTGCCCACGGGCGTCTTGCAGAGGTGCGTCACGTCGAGGTAGGCGGCCTGCTGCCCCTCGGCGCTGTAACCGTCGTGGAAGACCGTGCGGAAGATCTCGCGCGAGGCGATGTCACGCGGCACGAGGTTGCGGTACTTGGGATAGCGCTCCTCGAGGAAGTAGTACCGCTCGCCCTCGGGGATGTCGGCGCCGCGGCGCTTGTCCTTGCGGTCCTTGGGCACCCACACGCGGCCGCCCTCGCCGCGCACCGACTCGGAGATGAGCCGGAGCTTGTCGGTGCCCGGGATCGCCGTGGGGTGCACCTGGATGAACTCGCCGTTGGCGTACTTCGCGCCCTGCTCGTAGGCGATGGCCGCGGCGATGCCGGTGTTGATGACCGAGTTGGTGCTGCGGCCGAAGACCACGCCGGGCCCGCCCGTCGCGAGGCAGACGCCGTCACCGCGGAAGGAGCGGATCTCGCCGTTCTTCAGGTCCTGCGCGACGATGCCCTTGCAGTCGCCGGCGTCGTCGAGCACGAGGCCGCAGAGGTCCCAGAACTCGAACTTGCGGACCATGTACTCGCCGGGGATCGACACGCCCTTGTCGTCCTCGACGATCTGCGACTCGTAGCGGCGCACCTGCTCGTCGAGGGCGTAGAGGAGCTGCTGCCCGGTGGTGGCCCCCGCGAAGGCCGTGCGGTGAAACAGCGTGCCGCCGAAGCGCCTGAAGTCGAGGTTGCCCTCGGGCGTGCGGTTGAAGGGCACGCCCATGCGGTCGAGCATGAAGACGATCCCCGGCGCGGCGTCGGCCATGCCCTTCACGGGCGGCTGGTGCGCGAGGAAGTCTCCGCCCTTCACCGTCTCGTAGAAGTGAACGTAGGGCGAGTCGCCCTCGCCCTTGATGTTCACCGACGCGTTGATGCCCCCCTGGGCGCACACCGAGTGCGAGCGCTTCACGGGCACGAGCGAGAAGAGGTCTACGGGGATGCCCGCCTCGCAGAGCTTGATCACGGTCATCAGGCCGCCGAGGCCGCCGCCGACGACGATGGCCCTGCGCACCTGGCCGCTGCTCGAGAGGATCGATGACTTCGCTGCCATGGGACGTTCGGAGTTCCTTCTGGGGTGACGTTCGGGGCGCGCCGGGGTTTAGGGTCGCCGGGCGCGCGGAGTCTGCGGGAAGCCGCTCGCGCTGTATAGAGTCTCTCTCCCCGCCGGGGCCACACCGAGCACGTCGGCGTCGCGGCAGCCGTCCTCGCGGCGCAAGCCCGGCAGCGGGATCGCCCCGCCGCAGCGCGCGAAGAAGTGCACCAGGGTGTTCACCCCGAGGGCCCACAGGAGCGCGCCGAAGACGACGCAGGCCACGGCCGAGCGGCGCGTGGCCCGCTCGCTCGCGGTGAAGCCCCAGGTGCTGCCCGCGAGCCAGAGGCCGTTGGCGAAGTGCACCACGCACGCGGTCACCCCGAGGAGGTACACGGCGAACATCCCAGGCGCGTCGAGGGTGCGTTCGAGGGCGGGGTAGAAGCCCGTCCACGGGAGCGAGCCGGTGAGCTTGGGCAGGCGGAACTGCGCGAGGTGCAAGACGATGAAGCCCAGCGCGGCGAAGCCGGTGACCCGCTGGAGCACGAACATCCAGTGGCGGGTGTAGGGGTAGTCGCGGAGGTTGGGCCGCGCCTGCAGCGCGATCACCACGCCGTAGAGCGCGTGGAAGGCCAGCGGCAGGAGGACGCCGAAGAGCTCGACGGCGCCGAGCGCGGGGGTCGACTGGATCTCTCCGACGGCGCGGTCGAAGGCGCGACGTCCCGCGAGGGCCGAGGCGTTGGTGTAGAGGTGCGCGACGAGGAAGACCCCGACGGGCGCGACGCCAGTGAGCGAGTGCAGCCGCCGGAGGAAGAATCGCCGCCGCTGCGAGGTGGGTTCGCCGCGGTCCATCGGCGTGGGGTGTTCCTCTGTGGGGGCTTGAAACCGGCGCGGATTGTTAGGAGGGTCGCGGCGGCCCGTCAAGCGATGCACAGAGCCACTCCCCGACGCGCGACCGCGGCCCTGCTCTGCGCCCTCACGGCCTGCGGGGCGTCGACCACCCGGGGCCGCGCGGCGCGGCTGGTGAGCCCCTCGGCGGAGGTCGACCGCGCGCTGCGAGAGGCCGACGCGGCGACGGTGTCTGGCGACCTCGACGAGGCCCGCTCGCTCCTCGCGAG
>JAEYZO010000405.1 GCA_023428035.1 Pseudomonadota bacterium
CGCCCGCGGAGCGCGACGCGCGGCCGTGAGCGCCAGACCCGAAGACGCGACCTCGACCCGGCCGCGGGGCGCCGAGGTGCTCACCCTCCTCAGGGACGGCGCCGAGGCCTTCCCCGCCATGCTCGCGGCCATCGCCGGGGCCGAGCGCGAGGTGCTGCTGGAGATGTACTGGCTCGACGACAGCCCCGTCGGGAGGCGCTTCGTCGACGCCCTCGCCGAGCGCGCCCGCGCGGGGGTGCGGGTGAACGTGCTCTACGACGCCATCGGCTCGCTCGGGGTCGACCGGGCGATGTACCTCCCGCTCCTCTCGGCGGGGGGCTCGGTGCTGGAGTACAACCCCATCGCGCCCTGGCGCACGCGCTTTCGCCTCGCGTGGGTCTCCCAGAGGGACCACCGCAAGATGCTCGTGGTCGACGGGCGCGTGGCCTTCGTGGGGGGGCTGAACATCGGCCAGCCCTGGGCCCCCCGCGAAGAGGGCGGCGAGGGCTGGCGCGACGACGCCGCCAGCGTCGAGGGCCCCACCGCCGAGCGGGTGCGCGAGCTCTTCTTCGAGAACTGGGAGCACCAGGGGGGCCAATGCCCCGCCGACTACCATCACCGCAGCGCGAGGGAGAAGGTCAGGGTCACCCGGGGGGAGCTCGGGCTCGAAGACGCCGCGCCGGCCCCCGCCGTGTCGGTGCTCGGCCACAACGCCTGGGGCGCGCGCAGGGCGATCCGCCGGGCGTACCTGTCGCGGGTGCGCGCCGCGCGGGAGCGCATCCTCATCGAGAACGCGTACTTCGTCCCCGACGGCGCGGTGCGCCGCGCGCTGGAGCAAGCCGCGCGTCGCGGGGTCGAGGTGCGGGTGATCCTCCCGAGGGTGAGCGACGTGCCCGCGGTCACCTGGGCCGCGCAGGCGATCTTCATCCCGCTGATGCGCGCGGGGGTGCACATCCACGAGTGGAGCCGCGGGATCCTCCACTCGAAGACCGGGCTCGTCGACGACTGGGCCACCACGGGCAGCTACAACCTCGACTACCGATCGCTGCGGTACAACCTCGAGGCCAACCTCGCCACCAGCGAGCCGGGCTTCGTCGCGCAGGTGAGGGCGAGCCTCGAGCGCGACCTCGAAGAGTCGTGCGAGGCCGTCGAGCTGGAGTCCTTCGCGCGCCGCCCCCTGCCCGCCCGGGCGCGTTCGTGGGGCTTCTATCTGCTGCGAAAACTGCTCTGACGTGAGATAACCTCCGCCCCGCCGAGGCGTAGGTACGGCGACGAAGGGAGAGGATCCATTGGGACACATCGGCACGATCAGGGGCGGAGCGCTGACCTGCGCCCTCCTGGGTCTCCTCGGCGGATGCACGGGCTCCGGCGGGGCCCTGCAGGGGCGCTTCACCGCGGTGCACAACGCCCTGCACGCCATGGGTCTCTCGCAGGTCGGGCACCTCTCCGAGGGCTCGCTCTCCGAGGGCGCCACCCAGCGCTTCCCGATGGACCTCGACGCCCAGTGCTACAGCTTCGTCGCCTTCGGCGGCGACGGGGCGCGCGACGTCGACCTCTCCATCACCGACGCGAACAACAACCGCGTGGCGGGCGACGACACCCACGACACCCAGGCCGTCGTGCGCTTCTGCGCCCCGGCCCGCGGGCGCTACACCCTCGCGGTGCGCATGGCCGACGGCGGGGGGAGCTTCCTCCTCGCCAACTGGCGCGGGGGCGCGGCCTCCTCGGGGGGCGCGGCCTCGGCCGACGGCCCGGGCACCTGCCGCCAGCCCCTCCCCATCGCGGTGGGTCAGACCGTCACGGGCGACACCACCCGCGCCGCCGCCGAGCACGACGGCTCGTGCCTGCCGTCGAACGACGAGGGCGAGGGAGCCCCGGAGCTCGTCTACGCGCTCACCGTCGAGCGCCGGCAGCTCGTCACGGTCACCGTCGAGCAGCGGGGCAACTACGACGGCGCGGTCTTCATCCGGTCGGGCACCTGCGAAGACCCCGGCGCCGAGGTGCCCCAGGCCTGCAACGACGACGAGGGAGACACCTCGCACTCGCGCGTGTCGGCGCCGCTGGAGCCCGGGCAGTACTTCATCTTCGTCGACGGCTACGGCCGCGCCCGCGGTCAGTTCAGCATGACCGTCACCGCGAGGGACGTGCCCTCCATCGCCGACGTCTGCCAGAACGCCGCGACGCTCACGCCTAACACCCCCGTCACGGGGCAGCTCTCGGCGCAGGAGCTCAACCTCTTCACCTGCCGCTGCGGCGGCGGCGGCCGCGGCGTCGACCGGCCCTACCGCCTCGACGTGCCGCAGGAGTCGCGCGTCCAGATCCACCAGGAGAGCGACTACGACGGGCTGATCTACGTGCGCCGCGCCTGCGGCGAGGCCGCGAGCGAGGTCTCGTGCAACGACGACGCTGAAGACATCCAGCACGCGCGCATCAACACGGTGCTCACCGCGGGCACCTACTACGTCTTCACCGACGCGTACCAGCCCAACGGCCAGGGCAACTACACCCTGCAGGCCGACCTCGCCCCCGTGGGCGGCGGCAACACCCCCGGCGACACCTGCGCCGACGCGCAGCCCCTCACCCCGGGCACCCCCGTCGAGGGCAACACCCTCCAGGCTCACGACGACCTGCGCCCCACCTGCGCCGCCCCGCAAGACGGCTACGACGTGGTCTACCGCCTCGACGTGCCCACGCGCTCGCGGGTGAAGGTGTGGCTCGAGCACTCCGACCTGCGCGAGGCCTCGACGCTGACCATCACCCGCGACTGCGCGCAGATCGCCCAGGCGACCTGCCGGCCCAACGCGGTGGGCGAGGCGCGGGGCATCGACCAGGTGCTCGACGCGGGGCGCTACTACGTCGTCGTCGACGCCTCGACGCCGCGGGCCTTCGGGCGCTTCCGCATCAACGCGCGCATCGAGAACGTGCAGGAGATGGAGCGCCTCTGCCGCACGGCCCCGCTGCTCGTGCCGGGGCGCACGGTGACGGGCACCACCTCGGGGCCCGACCGCTTCCAGGCGACCTGCGCGGGGGGGGCGCGGAGCGCTGAGAACCTCTACCGCCTCGTGCTCCGCCGTCGCTCGCACGTGCGCCTCGCGCTCACCTCGACCACGCCCGGCTACGACGCGGCGCTCTACATCCGCCAGGCCTGCACCAACCCCTCGACGGAGCGGGGCTGCAACGACGACGCGGGAGACCAGATGCACTCGCTGATCGAGACCGACCTCGACGCGGGCACCTACACGGTCTTCGTCGACGGCTTCTCGTCGAACAACGCCGGCGGCTACTCCCTCGAGACGCAGGTGTCCCCGCGCTGACCGCCCTCCCTCGATGCGCCGCGCCCTCGTCTGGTTCCGCCGCGACCTGAGGGCGCGCGACCACTCCGCCCTGCACCACGCCGCCCGCGACGCCGAGTCCGTCGTGGGGGTGTGGTGCGTCTCCCCCCGGACGTGGCGATCCCACGACGACGCCCCGATCAAGGTCGACCTCTGGCTGCGCTCCGCGAGGGCCCTCTCCGCAGCCCTCGGTGACAAGCACATCCCGCTGAAGGTGCTGACGGTCGAAGACGGCTCCATGCCCGCGGCCCTCGCGGCCCTCGCGGCGGAGACCGGCTGCGAGGGGCTGTACTTCAACCGCGAGTACGAGGTCGACGAGCGGCGCCGCGACGAGGCCGTGGCGAAGCGCTTCGTCGACGACGGGCGCGCGGTGAAGTCCTTCGACGACCGGGTGCTGATGCCTCCCGGCGAGGTGCTCAACGGGTCGGGGGAGCCCTACACGGTCTTCACGCCCTTCAAGCGCAAGTGGGGAGCGCTGCTGGCGGAGCGAGGCTTCGCGACGCTCTCCGCGCCGCGCGCGCAGTCGCCCACGGGGATCACTTCAGACCGTGTGCCCGACGCGCTCGACGGGTTTCGTACGCCCCCTGATCCCTCCCTCTGGCCCGCGGGGGAGGAGCACGCGTTGAAGCGCCTCAAGCGCTTCATCGACGAGGGCGTGGGCGACTACGCCCGCGCGAGGGACATCCCTTCGGAGGACGGCACCTCGCGGCTCTCGCCCTACCTCGCGGCGGGGGTGCTCTCTCCGCGGCAGTGTGTATCGCGCGCGGTGGAGGCCAACGGGGGAAGGCTCCTCGCGGGCGCCAAGGGTCCGTCGACGTGGGTGGGCGAGCTCGCGTGGAGGGACTTCTACACGCACGTGCTGGTGGCGCACCCGCGGGTGTCGATGAACCGTGCCTACAAGCGAGAGACGGAGAGGCTCGCGTGGCGCGACGCGCCGGGTGACCTCGCGCGCTGGGAGGAGGGGCGCACGGGCGTTCCCATCGTCGACGCGGCGATGCGTCAGCTCGCGGCGACGGGGTGGATGCACAACCGGCTGCGCATGGTAGCCGCGACCTTCCTCGCGAAGGACCTGCTGCTCGATTGGCGCCACGGCGAGCGACACTTCATGCGGCGCCTGGTCGACGGAGACCTCGCGAGCAACAACGGGGGGTGGCAGTGGTGCGCGTCGACGGGCACCGACGCGCAGCCCTACTTCAGGGTGTTCAACCCCGCGAGCCAGGCGAAGCGCTACGACCCCGACGGAGCCTTCGTGCGCCACTGGGTGCCCGAGCTGAGGGACGTCGACGCGAAGACCCTCGCGAGGCTCTACGACGGAGGGGCGACGGTCGAGGGCTACCCCGCGCCGATGGTCGACCACCGCGAGGCGAGCGCGCGGGCGATCGCGGCCTTCCGCGCGCTGAAGTAGCAGCCCCTCGGGTACTGTCTCCGTCGATGCGTCGACCGTCGCCCGCTGCGCTCGTCTCCCTCGCGGCGGCGGCGGCGTGCGCGGCGCTCCGGGTCGTGCCCATCTACGACCCCGACTGCTTCTGGCACCTGCACACCGGGAGGGTGATCGCCGCGACGCGCGCCGTCCCCGCGGTCGACACCTTCTCGCACACCGCGCGCGGTCGCCCCTGGCTCTTCGTCGACTGGCTCGGCCAGCTCGCCCTCTGGGGCCTCTACCGCCTCGACGGCTACGCCGCCGTCATCCTCAGCACGGCGCTCCTCGGCGGCCTCGCGGTCTTCCTCGCGATGCGCGACGCGACCGAGTCG
>JAEYZO010000430.1 GCA_023428035.1 Pseudomonadota bacterium
GTCCTGCAGGCCCGCGACCTGCGCGTCGTAGCCCATCAGGCCGACCATTCGTACGTGACCGAACGACCTGGCCCGCTCGAAGAGCGAGACGACCATCTCGGCCGAGCGCAGCGGCGAGCGCCGCACCCCCGCGTGCGCCGTTCCCGGGAGGAGCGTCATGTCGACGTCGGCCACGAGCCGCAGCGGGCGCTCGCTCCCCTGCATCGCGCGCGACGCCGCGGCGACGTGGGCCTCGCTGTCGACCACCAGCGCCACCGTCGCCCCCGCGTCGTGGGCCTCGCGGAGCATCGCGAGCTCGGGACCGCGCGCCGTGGGGTACGCGAGCAGCAGGTCGTCGAAGCCGAGGCGATGCAGCGCGAGCGTCTCCGCCGCGCTGTAGGTCATCAGGCCCTTGAAGCGCCTCCCTCGGGAGAGCGCGCGACGGATGAGCCCCGGCACCCTCAGCGATTTGGTCGCGAGGCGCAGCGCCTGCCCCGGGCCCACGAGCGACGCGACGCGGTCGACGTTGCGGTCGAAGGCGTCGAGGTCGACCGCCGCGCAGGGCAGCGCCTCGTCGCGCAGTAGATCACGCCACGCCGACCACGAGAGGCTCATTCGCCCTGCATCAGGCCCGTGACCCTGCCGTCGGGATGCACCACCACGCGGCGCGCCGCGGGCTCCTTCGGGAGCCCCGGCATGGTCATGATCTCTCCCGTGAGGGGAACGATGTAGCCCGCGCCCGCGGAGATGCGCACCTCGCGCACGGTCACGTCGAAGCCCCGCGGGCGGCCCGGTCGCTTCGCGTCGTCGGTGAGCGAGAGGTGAGTCTTCGCCACGCACACCGGCAGCTCGGCGCCACCGAGCGCGGTGACCGTCGCGAGGTCCTTCTGCGCCTGCGCGGTGAAGACGACGTCGTTGGCGCCGTAGACCGTGCGGGCCACCTTCCGGATCTTCTCCGCGGGGGGATCGCTGAGGTCGTAGGCGTAGCGCGGCGTCGGGGCCTTCGACGCCGTCGCCGCGAGCATCTCGTTCACCGCGTCGGCCATCTCCAGCGAGCCGTCTCCGCCGCGGGCGAAGCCCTCGTGGCGAGCGACGGTGACCCCGTGCTCGCGGCCGAAGTCCTTGAGCGCGGCCTGCTCCGGCGCCGAGTCGTTGGGGAACCCGTTCACCGCCACCACCGCGGGCAGCCCGTAGAAGCGAAGGGGCTCCAGGTGGTGCGCGAGGTGGTCGAGACCGCGCTTGAGCGCGTCGACGTCCGCCGCCCCCGCCTGCGCCACGGGCACCCCGCCGTGCATCTTGAGCGCCCGGTGCGTCGCGACGAGCACCACGCCCCGCGGCCACAGCCCCGACGCGCGGCACTTGATATCGAGGAACTTCTCCGCCCCGAGGTCGAAGCCGAAGCCCGCCTCGGTGACCACCACCTCGCCGAGCGCGAGGGCCATGCGGGTCGCGATGACCGAGTTGCACCCGTGGGCGATGTTGCCGAAGGGGCCGCCGTGCACCAGCGCGGGCGTGCCCTCGCGGGTCTGCACGAGGTTCGGCATCAGCGCGTCGAGCAACAGCGCCGTCATCGCCGGGGCCGCGCCGATGTCCGACGCGCGCAGGGGCTTGCCGCCGACGGTGGTGCCCACGATGATCCGACCGAGGCGCTCCTCGAGGTCGGTGCGGTCCTTCGCGAGGCACAGGATCGCCATGACCTCGCTCGCCGCGGTGATGTCGAAGGCCCCCTCGCGCACCGGGCCGTTGCCCCGCGCCATCCCCAGCACCACGTGCCGCAGCGCGCGGTCGTTCATGTCCATCACCCGGCGCCAGCGCACGCTCCTCGGGTCGAGGTCGACGGGGTCGCGGTGGTGCGCGGCGTTGTCGACCATCGCCGACAACAGGTTGTGCGCCGAGGTGATCGCGTGGATGTCACCCGTGAAGTGCAGGTTGATGTCCGCCGCGGGCTCCAGGGCCGCGAGGCCGCCGCCGGTGCCCCCGCCCTTCATCCCGAACACCGGCCCGAGCGAGGGCTCCCGGAGGGCCGCCACCGCGCGCCGACCCCGCTTCGCGAGGCCCATCGCGAGCGCCACGGAGGTGGTGGTCTTGCCCTCTCCCGCGGGCGTGGGGTTGATCGCCGAGACCAGCACCAGGGCGCCCTTCGCGGCCGACTCGCGCGCCTCCAGAGCCTCCAGCGGGATCTTCGCCTTGTGCCGCCCCCAGGGGATGAACTCGTCGGCGCCGAGCCCGAGGTCGGCGGCCACGTCAGCGATCGGTCGAAGCGGGGTGTTGCCGGTGCTCATGGGCGCGGGAGGGTACCGCCACTCCTGCCCACAACGCGACGGCTGGCGCGGGCGCGTGATGATAGGGGGGGTCGGCCGTGCGCCCCGCGCTCAGGACAGCCCCGTGCCTGGCCGCCGTCCCCGGCGCGCCCACGCTGCGCGGCGTGTGGGGAGTCGCCGGGGGCCCGGTCTGGGCCGTGGGCGACGGCGGAGCCTTCGTCCGCGTCGACACGCTCTGATCAGGATAGAGTCCCGCGCGCCATGAGCGAGACCAAAGCCATCAGCGTCCTCGGCGTCTGCGGAAGCCTCCGCCGCGAGTCGTGGAACAAGAAGCTCCTCAACGCCTGCGTCGGGCTCGTCCCCGAGGGCTCCACCCTCACCATCCACCCCATCGACGAGGTGCCGCTCTTCAACGGCGACGTGTACGAGAAGGGCTTCCCCGAGCCGGTGCAGAAGCTCCGCGCGGCCATCGCCGCCGCCGACGCGCTGCTCTTCGTCACGCCCGAGTACAACTACTCCATCCCGGGCGTGCTCAAGAACGCGATGGACTGGGTCTCTCGCCCCCCGAGCCAGCCCTTCGCGGGAAAGCCCGTCGCGACCCTCGGCGCCTCCCCGGGCCTCCACGGCACGGTGCGCGGGCAGACCCACACCCGCGAGGTCTGCATGGGCCTCGGGATGATCGTCTCGCCCAAGCCCGAGGTCTACGTCGGTCGCGTGGCCGAGAAGTTCAACGCCGAGGGCGAGCTCACCGACGCCGACACGCAGAAGTTCGTGCGCGAGGCCCTCGCCAACCTCGTCTCCCTCGCTCGCAAGCTCAAGGGCTGAGCGCCAGCGCGAGGTTCGCCGTCATCGCAAGTCCCCGCGCCGTCACCACGGGCTGACCCGACACGACATCCTCGGGGAGCGCCGCCGCCCCCCACGCGCCCGCCGGCTCCCAAGCGAGCCACGCCTCGCCCTCCAACGTGGTCGCGAGCACGACCCGGTCCTCGCTCGGCTCCATCGACGGGTCCGAGGCGCCCCTCCGAAAGCCCAGCGCGCACGCATCGCCCACCAACGTCCGCGTCGCGGCGGGGCCCGCACGCAGCAACGGCGCCTCCCACCCGAAGGCGAAGGGATAGACCCTGCCCTCCCAGCCGACGCTTCGCAGGGGGTCGTCGCGGAGCTCGGCGCGCCACCACTCGCCGGAACGCAGCGACGAGGTCTCGAAGGTATCGTTCGTAGGCGAACGAGCGACGTGCGACCACCGCGGGCTCCGCGCGTCGCGCAGCGCTAGAGGGCTCCCATGGGTGGGAAGGCCGCCGGTCACAGCCCCAGCGGGGAGAGAAAGTTCTGCCGCGAACGAGATGAGCAGCCCGCGGAGAGGGCGAGCCTCGACGCGCCATCGGTGGGCCACGCCCCGGGGTAGGAACGCGCACTCCGCCCCGCCCACGCGGAGCGCTCCGAGGGGCGTGTCGAGGG
>JAEYZO010000479.1 GCA_023428035.1 Pseudomonadota bacterium
CTGATGGTGCGCGTCGCGACGCGCAGGGGGTCGACGTCGCTGAGCCCGACGCAGCAGCGGCTCACGGCGCGCACGATCTTGTTCACGTCGACGGGCTCGCGCGCCCCGTTGCGCTTGGTCACGCGCATCGGCGACGTGGGGTACGCGTCCTCGCCCCGAGGCGAGGTGGGCTCGGAGCTCGGGCCAGAGGCGGGCGGGCGGCGCTGGGGCGTGAGGTCGGTGCGCACGGCGGAACGTTCTCCTCTCGGGTGACGGTGAGGCGAAGCCGCCGAGGGAGGGCGCGAGGGTGCGCGCGGCGAGGGAGGACCGTTGGGCCCGACGCGCCGACGACACCTCGAACCCACCCGCGGGGCCTGCGAGGTCGAACCTCCGCCGGATGTCTCCCGACGGCGGGCGCTGGCAGGTCTTCGGACTCGCGAGCAGGGCCGACGCGTGACGTCGGGTTCGCCTACTGCCCGCCGCTTCCCGGAGCTCGTGTGAGCTCCAGTGCTAGAGGCGGGGTTCGTTCTCGCTCACCGCTGCGGGGCAGCCCCGGATTCGCACCGGGTTCCCTTTGAAGGTCGAGCACGCGCCCGACCACCAGCACGGATCCAACGTAGGTCCGCCCGCGAAGGGACGTCAAATCGGGCCTGTTTTATAGGGCTTTCCGGTGGCTAGGGGAGGGGAGCTCCAGGCAGCGGCACGATCACCCCGGCGTGCTCCGACGCGGCGGTCATCGTCCGCGCAGCGACTGTGAGAGCGCGAGCACGTCGGCGAGCACCCCAGCGGCGGTCACCGCGCCGCCCGCCCCCGCGCCTTGCACGACGAGGGGGTACTCCGCGTAGCGCGCGGTGGTGAAGGCGACGAAGGCCTCGCTCCCTCGCAGCCGCGTCGCGGGGTGACCCTCGGGCACGCCCACCGGGCCCACGCGAATTCGCGCGGGGCGGTCACCCGCCGCGGGCTCGACCCTCGCGAGGTAGCGCAGCGTGAGCCCCTCTCGGCGCATCGACTCCACCCGCGCGGCGAAGTCAGCGTCGTGCCCCGCGAGCGCCTCGAAGAAGCGCGCGAGGTCGGTCTCTTCAAGGATCTCTCTAGGGACGAAGGGCTCCACCGCGACGTCGCCGAGCTCGGCGTCGACGCCAAGCTCCCGCGCGAGGATCAGCGCCTTGCGACCCGCGTCGAGGCCCGTGAGGTCGTCGCGCGGGTGCGGCTCGGTGTAGCCGCGCTCACGGGCGTCGCGCACCGCGGTCGAGAGCGCCACGCCGCGGCTCACCTCGTTGCAGAGGAATCCGAGCGTGCCTGAGAGCGAACCCTCGACGAGGGTCACGGTGTCTCCGGTGCGCACGAGGTTCTTCAGCGTCTCGATCACCGGCAGGCTCGCGCCGCAGGTGGTCTCGTAGCGAAAGCCCCGGTGCGCGCGTCGCGCGGCGTCGAAGATCCGCGCCCGCTCGGCGCGAGGCAGCACGAGCGGCTTCTTGTTCGCCGTCACCACGTGCACGCCGCGGGCGAGGGCCTCTTCGTACAACCGCTCCATCCCGTCGGCCGCGGAGCAGTCGACCAGCACCGGCACGGGCATCCGCGCGAGCCGGTCGAGCGCCTCGGTCACCGCGAGGCGAGGGAGCTCCTTGGCGTCGAGCCGCGCGCGGGCGACGGCCGGGTCGACGCCGGCCTCGTCGAAGAGCGCCCCCGCGGAGTCAGCGACGCCCGCCACGCGGAGCTCAAGGTCGTCGCCGCGACGGAGCTTCTCGCGCTCCGCCGCCACCTGCGCGAGGAAGTTCCCCCCGACGGTGCCCTTGCCGAGCAGCAGCACCGAGACCTGCTCCCGCGCGAGGTTGAAGGCCGCGTGCACGGCGCGCACGGCGACGGCGGTGTCGCCCGCGTCGATCACCGCGCAGATCGCCCGCGAGGTCGCACCCTGCGCGCTCGCGCGCACGAGCACGCCGATGGAGGCGAGCGCGTCGAAGAACCTCCCCGAGACGCCCACGGTCTGCCCCATGGCCTCGGCGACGAGGGTCAGCACCGTGACGGGCGCTCGCACCGCGGGCTCGGCGATGTCGCCGCGGTCGAGCTCCCGGCCGAGGCACTCGCGCAACACGCTCTGCGCGCGAGGCAGGTCGCGCTTCGCCACCGCGAGGGCGACGCCGTTTCCGTAGGGCGCGAGGGTCGCGAAGAGCACGGACACTCGCGCGACGTCGAGCGCGCTTAGAGCATGCGGTCCAATACCCGCGCCCTCGCTGCGCTGTGAGCCCTCGACGTCGACGAGCGCGAGGTCCTCCAACGAGCACACGCAGGTGGGGCGGCCCACGTCGCGGGAGCCCTCGGCGTCGACGAGGGTGCCGGGCTCGTCGGGGCGCATCGTGCTTCGGATGCGCATCGGAACGCCCGACTCGATCAGCGGCACCATCGTGCGCGGGTGGAACATCCGCAGCCCCAGCCCCGCGAGCTCCAGCGCCTCGCGGTACGAGAGCCGCGGCACGGGGTAGGCCTCGTCTTCGAGGCTCGGGTCGGCCGTCATCACGCCGGGGACGTCGGTGAAGATCCCGACCTCGCGCGCCGAGAGCGCGCTGCCGAGGAGGGCCGCGGTGAAATCGCTCCCGTTGCGGCCGAGGGTGGTGGTGACGCCGCTCGCCGTCGCGCCGATGAAGCCTGTGTGAACCGTGACCACGCCCTCGGGCCACGACTCCGCGAGCGCCGTGATCCGCGCGCGCGTCTCGTCCCAGCGCACCTGCGCGGCGCCCCAGGTCTCGTCGGTGAGCACCCACGCGCGAGCGTCGACGGTCTCGGCGCGCAGGCCCACCGCATCGAGCGCCCCCGCGAGGAGCCTCGCGGACAGCCGCTCCCCGAACGAGAGAACGTGGTCGCGAATGGCGCCGGAGAACTCGCCGACGACCGCGACCCCGCCGAGGAGACGTCGCAGGTCGGCGAGGGTCGAGGAGATCACCGCGGGCGCGGACTCCCAGCGCGACGCGTGCGCCGCGAGCGCGCCTTCGACCGAAGACCGCGCGAGCCACGCGACCTCGTCGACGACGGCCTCGGCGCGCGAGAGCTCACCCGCGGCGGCGCGCTCACCCGCGGCGATCAGCCAGTCGGTGGTGTCACCCTGGGCGCTCACCACCACCGCGAGGGCCGAGCGCTCCCGCTCGCGCTGAACCACGCGGATCACCTGCGCGAGGCGCTCGGCGGAGCCCAAGGAGGTCCCGCCGAACTTGAACACACGGAGCTCGTCGCTCACGGCGCCTCCGCACGCGCCGACGCCGTCGCTAGCGACGCCCGCCACGCGCGAAAGAACGCCCGCGAGTCTCGCTCCCACGGCAGCGTCGGAGTGGCGACGTCAGCGTCGAAGCCGCGCGGCGCGTCGACGTCGGAGCGAGCGGCGACCCGGTCTCGCGACCACTCGTAGGCGACGCGCGCGGGCTCGTACTCGGGGTGCCCGAGGTGCATCACCACGGAGCGGTCCGGCGTCGCGAGGAGGGTGGTGCCGGTCTCGGTCGCGAGGGCGAGGCGGGTGAGCCGGCCGTCGCGCTCGGCGAGGTCGAGCTCGACTTCACGGAGCGTCGCGAAGCGGCTCTGCGCGCAGCGGTACGTTCCGTCGAGGCCAGGGAGCATCGCGCGCCCCGCGGGGGTGAGCTCGTGCTCGAAGGAACCAAAGACCTTTCGCGGGAGGGTGGTCTTCTCGACGCCGAGGGTCTTCGCGAGGGCCATCGCGCCCCAGCAGATCCCGAGTGTGCTGCGCACCCGACGACGCGCGTCAGAGAGCACCTCGGAGAGCTCGTCCCAGTAGCGCACCTCGGAGAAGGGCAGGGTCTCGACCGGAGCACCCGTGAGCAGCAGCCCGTCGAGGGGGCCGCGGGCGAGAGCGCGGTCGTAGCGCTCGTAGCGGGCGGCGATGCGCGCCGGGTCGCTGCTGGAGTAGCCGTGCGTCGAGAGGCGGATCCACGCGAGCTCGACCTCGGGCCCGAGCGCGCGAGCGATGAGGGGCTCGTAGGTCTCCGCGCGGGGCATGAGGTTCACCACGCCCACCCGGAGGCGGCGCGCGGTGCGGCGCGTAGAGACGCGCTGGGTCTGCGGGGTCACGAGGCGACCTCCGCGGCGGCGAGGCCCCGGTCGAGGTCGTCGGCGAGGTCGAGCACGTCTTCGAGACCCACCGAGAGTCGCAACACGCCGTCAGAGATCCCCTGCCGCGCGCGCTCGTCGGGGCCGATGCGGTAGTGGGTGGTGCTCGCGGGGTGCGTGATGAGGCTCTTCGCGTCGCCGAGGTTGTTCGAGACGTCGATGAGCGAGAGCGCGTCGCAGAAGGCGAAGGCCGCGGCCTTGCCGCCCCGGAGCTCGAAGGTGACCAGCGTGCCGCCCGCGGACATCAAGCGCTTCGCGAGCGCGTGCTGCGGGTGCGTGGGCGAGTGGGGGTAGCGCACGCGCGCGACGGCGGGGTGCGCGGCGAGGCGCTCGGCGAGGCGCTCGGCGCTGGCGCACATCGCGTCGACGCGGAGGCGAAGGGTCTCTAGGCCCTTCAGGATCACCCAGGCGTTGAAGGGCGAGAGCGCGGGCCCGGTGTTGCGCACGAAGGGCTGGAGCGTCTCGTCGACCCAGCGCTGGGTCCCGAGGACGGCGCCGCCGCGCACGCGGCCCTGCCCGTCCATGTGCTTGGTGCAGGAGTAGACGACCACGTCGGCGCCGTGCTCCAGCGGGCGCTGGAGGAGGGGCGTGGCGAACACGTTGTCGACCACGACCAGGGCGCCCGCGTCGTGCGCGCGCGCCGCGACCGCGGGCATGTCGCCGAGCTCGAGCATCGGGTTCGAGGGCGTCTCGAGGAGCACGAGCGCGGCGGGGGTCGCGAGGGCCGCGCGCCACTGGTCGAGGTCGTGACCGTCGACGAAGGCCACCGCGACGCCGTAGCGGGGGAGCAGCGTCGAGCAGATCCAGTGGCACGAGCCGAAGAGCGCGCGCGACGCGACGACGCGGTCTCCCGCGCGGAGGTGCGAGAGGAGCGCGGCGTGCACCGCGGCCATGCCCGTGGCGGTGGCGCGGCAGGCCTCGGCGCCTTCGAGCGCGGCGAGCCGGGCCTCTAGCATCGCCACGGTGGGGTTGCCGAAGCGCGAGTAGACGTAGTGCGACTCGGCGCCTTGAAAGGTCCGCTCGGCCTGCTCCGCGCTGTCGTAGGTGAAGCCCGAGGTGAGGAAGAGCGCCTCGGAGGTCTCGCCGTAGTCCGTGCGGGCGCTGCCGCCGCGCACGAGCAGCGTCGCCGGTCGCAGCCCGCGCGTCGTGGGTTCCCTGTTCATCGTTGGACACCGTCTGGGTACAGGTGGTGTCCGACCGTCTCCCCGGGGCCGGGCGCGCGGCGTGAGCGCAAATCCCGGCGGCCGTTTAGCGCGCTTCTTTCACCTCGCCGCAAGCTGGCCGGACAAATCGCGAGGGCACCCGTGAGGGTGCGACGACGGTTGTAAGGCACCCGCGGACCGATCCGCAAGTGGCGCGCGGGTCGGCGCCGGCCGCCGTGAGAGGACCGCGCGGGCGCGTGGTAGCGTCGCGCGCTATGCGCGACTCACGCTGGATGCTCCTTGCGCTCGCGGCCGCGGGCTGCAGCAACGCGACATCAATGCCGCCCACCGACGCGTCGACCACGACCGACGTAGTCTCCACCCCCGACGCGCCCTCGCAGCCCGACGTCGTCGCGCCCGTCGACGTCGTCACGCCGACGGACGTCCCCGCCGTCACCGACGGCGCGGTTGGCGCCGACACCTGCCGGGGCGACCTTCAAGAGGCCTGGACCGCCGACCCCAACCTCTGCCTCGTGCGCTTCGCCACGGGGGTCTCTCGCGCGCGGGGCCTCGCCATCGCCCCCAACGGCGACGTCTTCGTCAACGCCGGCGGCTCGATCATCGCGCTCTTCGACGGCGACGGCGACGGGGTGAGCGGCCCGTCGGAGCGCTCCACCTTCGCGACCGCGCCGGGGCTCAACCACGGCGTCGCCTTCAGCCCCGACGGCCGATACCTCTACGCCTCCTCGGCGACCACCGTATACCGCTGGGCCTACACCCCCGGGGCGCCCCCCCCCGGGCGGCGCGCGAGACCGTCGTCACCGACATGCCCGTGGGCGCCAACCACCCGGTGCGCCCGCTGCTCTTCGACGCGATGGGGCGGCTCTACGTCGCCGTGGGCTCGGCGGGCAACGTCGACACCTCGACCTCGCTCCTCCAGACGCGGGCGATGGTCCGTCGCTTCTCCGTCGCGACGGTGCCCGTGGCCTACGCCGCGGGAGAGGTCTTCGCGTCGGGGCTGCGCAACGAGGTCGGCCTCACGATGGACACCCAGGGCCGCATCTGGGGCGTGGAGAACGGTCGTGACAGCCTCACCGACAGCCGCTTCGGCGGAGACATCCACGAAGACAACCCCGGCGAGCGCCTGAACCGCCTCGACGGCCCAGGCCCGAGCTTCTTCGGCTACCCCCAGTGCTGGGTCGAGGGTCGGGTGACGGGCGGCGGGGGTCTCGGGACCCTGCACGCCGACATCACCGTCCCCGCCTCGGCACGGCGCGACGACGCCTTCTGCCGAGACGCGGCGAGCGTGCGCGCGCCCGTGGGCACCATGCCCGCGCACTGGGCCCCGCTCGGCGTCACCGAGTACACTGGGAACCTCCTGCCCTCGGCGTGGCGCGGCAACCTCTTCATCACCGCGCACGGCTCGTGGAACCGCAGCATGGCCACGGGCCGGCTGATCGCCCGCGCGCAGCTCAGCGCCGACGGGTCGAGCGCGACGATCGAGCCGGTGCTCGGTCAACGCAACGGCTCCGGCGCGCTCCAGCAGGGCTCGTGGAACGTTCGCCCTGTCGACATCCGTCAGGGCGCCGACGGCGCGCTGTACTTCACCGACGACCTCGGCGGTCGGGTGTTCCGCGTCGGCTACCGCCGTCCCTAAGCGTCAGCGCGAGAGCTCGGCGAAGAGCTCTTCGGCGAGGGAGTGGTTGAAGGCGAAGGCCGCGTTGGCCTCGGCCACCACCTGGTCGACGGTCGCGTCGCGTCAGGCTACGCCGCGGGTGGTCGACGAGACGACTTCGGTGTGCCGCGCGCGGTACAGCGCGAGAGCGGCCTCGCCGAGCACCACCCAGAGCGCCTCGAGACCGGCGGGGTCGAGGCGGGCCGCTTCGGGTGGAAGGCCAACCAGCCCACCCTCCACGCCGGCCCCGACGCGGCCATGACCTCCCTCGAGGGGCAGACGATCCACCCCTTCACGGACCTGCTCCTGCACGACATGGGCGAGGGCCTCGCCGACCACCGCCCCGACTTCGAGGCCACCGGCTCCGAGTGGCGCACCCCGCCCCTCTGGGGCCTCTCGATGCAGCAGACCGTGAGCGGCCACCTGCGGCTCCTCCACGACGGTCGCGCGCGAGGCTTCGCCGAGGCGATCCTCTGGCACTGCGGCGAGGCCGATCGTTCGCGCACGAACTACACGGCCATGACCGCGGCGGATCGGGCCGCGCTGATCCGCTTCCTGGAGTCGTTGTGAGACGAAGCATCTCCCTGGGCGCCCTCTGCGCGGCGCTCCTCACGGGCTGCCCCGAGGACGGCGCCGTCGAGGTCGACCGCAACGCCGTGCTCCGCGACCTCAGCGAGAACGTGCTCCTCCCCGGGCTGCGCGCCTTCGACGCCGACGCCCGCGCCCTCTCGACGGCCACCGCCTCCCTCTGCGACGCGCCCTCCGCCGAGCGCCTCAGCGCCGCCCGCGACGCGTGGCGCGCCGCCCGCCTCTCGTGGAAGCGCGCCCAGGTCTACCGCGTCGGCCCGATGGAGACGCTCCGCACGGCCTCGGCCGTGGACTGGTACCCCATCGACCCCTCCGCCGTGGAGAGCACCATCGCCGGGACCGCTCCGCTCAACCCGAGCTCCATCGACGCCATGGGCTCCAACCGCCGTGGGCTCCCTGGCGTCAAGGTGGTGCTCTTCGCGGAGCTCGACCCCGCGACGCTGCGCGACGCCTCGGGCCCGACCCGTCGGTGCCAGTACCTCGTCGCCGCCACGGGCTCGGTCTCGAACGCTTCCCGCGCGCTCGTCACCGCGTGGGAGCCCGACGGAGGCGGCTACGCCCGCGCCCTCGCCACCGCGGGGCACGGAGCCTCTCCCACCATCGCGAGCTCTCGTGAGGCCCTCGACGCGATCATCAATCAGGTCATCAACAGCGTCGACACGCTGCAGGTCACCCGCTTGAGCGTGCCCAACGGCTCGCGCAACGGCGGCACGCCCGAGCCCGAGCGCGTCGAGTCGATCCCGAGCGGGAACTCCACGGCCGAGGTGGCCGCCGCCCTCGCCGGCGTGAACGCGCTCTACACGGGCGACCTCGGCGACCGCCGCGGCCTCGGCGTGGGCGACGTCGTGAACAGCCGCAGCCCGACCCTCCACGCCGGAGTGAGCGCGCAGTTCGGCGCCGCGACCCGCGCCGTCGGGGCCATCACCCTCCCGCTCCAGCGCGCCGTCACCGAGGAGCACCCCCGCGTCGATGCCCGAGTGGACGAAGGTCGTCGCTGGGGTGCACCTCGCGGTTCAGCTCGCGCTCCCGCAACGGCGCTTGCTGTACCCCGGCGACGCCCTCTGGACGGAGCAGGGCTTTCGCCTCGCGTGGCACGTGATGCTGGTCGAGAAGACCGGCGACGTGACCTTCCGCGTGGTCGAGCCCTCCACGGGTCGGCGGTGGACCGTGCACCCCGAGGAGTTCCTCACGCCCCTTCAGGCCCGGATGATGGCCCCAGTGCCCGACATGATCGCGCAGGCCGCGGAGATGGTGCGCGACGACTTCGCCCGCCGGGGTCACCCCGACGTGGCCGTCTACGCCGACGCCTTCGTCTCGATCAACGGCCGCCCCTCGCGGCGCATCGTCGACCCGGGCGTCGACCTCGGTCGCGAGGGCGACTCCCTCGGGCCCAAGCCCTGGATCCTTCCGTAGCCGCACGGCTTGTCTCCCGCGCGCCTCGGCTCCTACTCTGCCGCGCGTGAACCCCCCGGCGCCCACCGCTCCGATCAAGCTCCGCTACCCGGTGCGCATCGTCACCGCCGCCTCGCTCTTCGACGGCCACGACGCCGCCATCAACGTCATGCGACGTCTGATGCAGGCCTCGGGCGCCGAGGTGATCCACCTCGGTCACAACCGCGCCGTGCGAGAGATCGTCGACTGCGCCATCGAAGAAGACGCGCAAGGGGTAGCCATCACCTCGTACCAGGGTGGCCACGTCGAGTTCTTCAAGTACATGGTCGACCTCCTCCGCGAGCGCGGGGCCGACATCAAGGTCTTCGGAGGCGGCGGCG
Source organism: Pseudomonadota bacterium (assembly GCA_023428035.1). GTDB lineage: Bacteria > Myxococcota_A > Polyangia > Polyangiales > JAEYZO01. The sequence goes on from JAEYZO010000479.1 coordinate 9,270, forward strand.
GCACCATCCTCCCGAGCGAGATCGACGAGCTCCACGCCTACGGCGTCACGCGGCTCTACTCCCCCGACGACGGCCGCGCGATGGGCCTCCAGGGGATGATCAACGACCTGCTCTCTCAGTGCGACTTCGAGCGCAGGGGGCCCGAGGTCGACGCCCTCGCCGCGAGGCTCTCGACCCGCGACCCGGCCTCCGTCGCCGGGCTCATCACGGTGGCCGAGAACCACCCCGGCTCCATCGACGCGCTCCACGACGCTCTCGCCCCGAAGCTCGGCGCGAAGAGGGCCCCCGTGCTCGGCGTCACGGGCACCGGCGGCGCGGGAAAGTCCAGCCTCGTCGACGAGCTGGTGAGGCGCTTCCTCGCGGACTTCAGCGACGAGACCGTGGCCGTCTTGAGCGTCGACCCCTCGAAGAGAAAGAGCGGCGGCGCCCTGCTGGGAGACCGCATCCGCATGAACGCCCTCGACGCGTCGCGGGTCTACATGCGCTCCCTCGCCACGCGCCAATCGAACCTCGCGCTCTCGAAGCACGTCACCGAGGCGGTGCAGGTCTGCCGCGCCGCGGGCTTCGACCTGGTGATCGTCGAGACCTCGGGCATCGGCCAGTCCGACAGCGAGATCACCGAGCACGCCGACGTGTCGCTCTACCTGATGACCGCGGAGTACGGCGCCGCGACGCAGCTCGAGAAGATCGACATGCTCGACCTCGCCGACCTCGTCGCGATCAACAAGTTCGACAAGCCCGGCTCCCTCGACGCGATGCGCGACGTGAAGAAGCAGTGGCGCCGCAACCACAACGCCTTCTCGACCCCCGACGCAGAGGTGCCCGTGCACGGCACCATCGCCGCGCAGTTCAACGACCCCGGCATGAACCGGCTCTACCGCGCCGTCATCGACCTCGTGGCCGAGCGCACCGGCGCGCCGCTGCGCTCGCAGTACGAGATCACCGCGGGGATGAGCGAGAAGCGCTGGGTGATCCCGCCCGACCGGGCGCGCTACCTCGCGGAGATCGCCGACGTCTGCGACGCCGCCGACGCGAAGGCCCGCTCGCAGTCGGCCATCGCCCGACGGATGTACCAGCTCCGCGGCACCCTCGACGCCCTGCGCGCCAACGTAGGAAAGCGCCGCCTCGAGGTGGTGGAGCCCACCGACGACACAGGGGTCGTGAAGGTGACCGCGAAGGTCGAGGGCGAGCCCGCGTACCTCGCCGAGATCGAGGCGCTCTACGAAGACCTCGCGGCGAGGCTCGACCCCGAAGCCCGCGCGCTCCTCGACGAGTGGCCCGCGATGAAGCGTCGCTACGCCGCCGACCGCTACCAGTACCGGGTGCGCGACAAGGTGATCGAGCTCGACCTCTACACCACCTCGCTCTCAGGCACGCGCGTGCCGAAGGTGGTGCTGCCCCGCTACGAAGACTGGGGCGACGTGCTCACCTGGCTGATGCGCGAGGCGCCGCCGGGGCACTACCCCTACACCGCTGGGGTGTTCCCGCTGAAGCGAGAGGGGGAGGACCCGGCCCGGATGTTCGCGGGCGAGGGCGGCCCCGAGCGCACCAACAAGCGATTCCACTTCGTGTCGCAGGGGTTGCCCGCGCGACGTCTCTCGACGGCCTTCGACTCGGTCACCCTCTACGGCGAAGACCCCGACGTGCGGCCCGACATCTACGGCAAGGTCGGCAATTCGGGCGTCTCGATCGCCAACGTCGACGACGCCAAGAAGCTCTACTCGGGCTTCGACCTCGCCGCGCCGAGCACCTCGGTCTCGATGACCATCAACGGCCCCGCGCCCATGGTGCTGGGCTTCTTCTTGAACGCGGCCATCGACCAGGGCTGCGAGAAGTACATCCGCGCTCAGGGCCTGGTCGACGAGGTCACCGCGAAGGTCGACGCGCTCTACGCCGCGAGGGGGCTCTCACGGCCGCGCTACCAGGGCGAGCTCCCCGAGGGCAACGACGGCCTGGGGCTCATGCTCCTCGGCGTGTCGGGGGACGAGGTGCTGCCGCCGGAGGTCTACGCGAGGGTGCGCGCCGAGACGCTCTCCGCGGTGCGCGGCACCGTGCAGGCCGACATCCTGAAGGAGGACCAGGCGCAGAACACCTGCATCTTCTCGACGGAGTTCGCGCTGCGGATGATGGGAGACATCCAGCGCTTCTTCATCGATGAGCGGGTGCGGAACTTCTACTCGGTCTCGATCAGCGGCTATCACATCGCCGAAGCCGGAGCGAACCCCATCTCGCAGCTCGCCTTCACCCTCGCCAACGGTTTCACCTTCGTCGAGTACTACCTCGCCCGCGGGATGAGGGTCGACGACTTCGCCCCCAACCTCTCGTTCTTCTTCTCGAACGGGATGGACCCCGAGTACACCGTGCTCGGGAGGGTCGCGCGGAGGATCTGGGCCCGCGCGATGCGCGACCGCTACGGCGCCGACGAGCGCTCGCAGAAGCTGAAGTACCACATCCAGACCTCGGGCCGGAGCCTCCACGCGCAGGAGATCGCCTTCAACGACATCCGCACGACGCTCCAGGCGCTGCTGGCGCTGAACGACAACTGCAACTCGCTCCACACCAACGCCTACGACGAGGCCATCACCACGCCCACTGAAGAGAGCGTGAGGAGGGCCCTCGCGATCCAGCTCATCATCAACCGGGAGTTCGGCCTCTCGAAGAACGAGAACCCCAACCAGGGGGCCTTCGTGGTCGAGGAGCTCACCGACCTCGTCGAGGCCGCGGTGCTCAAGGAGTTCCGCGCGATCTCCGAGCGGGGAGGGGTGCTGGGCGCGATGGAGCGGATGTACCAGCGCTCGAAGATCCAGGAGGAGTCTCTCTACTACGAGACGCTCAAGCACGACGGCACGCTGCCCATCGTCGGGGTGAACACCTTCCTCGACCCCAAGGGCTCGCCCACGGTGACTCCGCCCGAGGTGATCCGCGCGACCACCGCGGAGAAGGACTACGCCATCGCCTCCCGCGACGCCTTCTGGGCCCGCAACGCCGACCGCGCCCCCGCCGCCCTCGCCGCCGTGCGCCGCGCCGCCCTCGACGGCGGCAACGTCTTCGCCGCGCTGATGGAGGCCTGCAAGGTCTGCTCGCTGGGGCAGCTCTCCCACGCGCTCTACGAGGTCGGCGGTCAGTACCGACGCAACATGTGACGCGACCTTGGAAGGTTCACCGATGACGTTCCCCGCAGTGAGCGCGGCCGAGTGGCGCGCGCAGGTCGAGGCCGAGCTCGAGGGCGCGCCCTTCGAGAAGGCCGTGGTGCACACCACCGCCGAGGGCCTCTCGGTGGAGCCGCTCTACACCGGGCTCTCCGTCGACCCGGGCCTGCCCGGCGCGGCGCCCTTCACCCGAGGCGCGAGCGCGAGCTCGTCGCTCTTCGCGGTGTGTACGCGTCACGAGCGCGCCGACCGCGCCGCGGTCGAAGACGACCTCTCGGGCGGCGCCGACGCCCTCTGGATGAGCGCCGAGGCGTGGCGCGCGAACCCCGGGCTGGGCCTCGGGGTCGAGCGCCTCGTCGACGACGTCTCCGTGGAGGAGTTCACGGCGACGCTCCCTGACCCCGCGGCGCGCTTCACCGTGGGCGTCGACCCGGTGGCCTCGCTCGCCCGAGGCGCGACCGACGACGTCGACGTCGCC
>JAEYZO010000483.1 GCA_023428035.1 Pseudomonadota bacterium
GCCCACGCTCGCCGCGGCGAGCGCGGCGGCCAATGGCATCCACCTCATCACTGGACCTCCCGAGAGGGCGCCGCGTCTCCCGCGCGCCTTCGCTGCTCAGTTCGCGTCGCCGACTATACGAACCTCAATGGCGAAAAGAACCAAGTTTTCCTCCCGGGATCCGGGCGCCACGTCAGGGTCAGGCCCCGGTCCGAGACCCACTGCCGCCGCCGCGCCGGCGCGGTGTAGCGTCTGCGCCCTATGCTCAAAGGCAGGCGGTTCGCCTTCGTCGGCGCGGGCAACATGGCCGAGGCGCTGGTGCGGGGTCTGGTGGCGTCGGGCGAGGTCGACCCTCGCGACGTGGTGCTCTCGGCCCGTAGGCGCGAGCGCGCCGAGCGGGCGGCGGAGCGGCTCGGGGCGAGCGCCGCGGCGGACAACCCCTCGTGCGTGCGCGGCGCCGACGTGGTGATGCTCTGCGTGAAGCCGCAGGTGATGCACGCGGTGCTCGCCGCGGTGGGGAGGGACATCCCCCGCGACGCGCTGGTGATCTCCGTCGCGGCGGGGGTTCCCACGGCGGCCATCGAGGGCCACCTCGCGCCCGGTCAGCGGGTCGTGCGCGCGATGCCCAACACCGCGGCGGTGGTGCGGCAGAGCGCGACGGGGATCGCGCCGGGGTCGGCCGCCACCGACGAGGACCTCGAGCTCGCGCGGGAGGTGTTCGGCTCGGTGGGCCGCGCGGTGGTGGTCGAAGAGTCCCAGCTCGACGCCGTCACGGGCCTGTCGGGGAGCGGGCCCGCGTACATCTTCCTCATCATCGACGCGCTCGCCGACGCGGGGGTGAAGGTCGGGCTCTCGCGCGACGTGGCGATGGAGCTCGCCGCGCAGACCGTGAAGGGCTCCGCGCAGCTCCTCATCGAGACGGGGGAGCACCCGGGGCGCTTGAAGGACCAGGTCACCTCCCCCGGCGGCACGGCCATCGCGGGGCTGCACACCCTCGAGGCGGGCGGGCTCCGCACCACGCTCATCACCGCGGTCGAGACCGCCACGCGCCGCGCGAAGGAGCTCGGCGGGGCCATCTCCGCCGCCTCGCCGCACGGGCACGGCTGATGGACCTCGGAAGCACCGACACCCGGGGGCTGGACATCACCTTCCACGCCGTCGAGAACGGCGAGGGGTCGACGCTCTCGCTGCGCCGCACGGTGCACGAAGCGCCCGCTCACGGCGAAGGGGGAGCGCCGCGCAGGCCCGTGCTGATCGTGCCGGGCTACGGGATGAATTCCTTCATCTTCGGCTTCCACCCTCGGGGGCGGTCGCTCGAGGGCCACCTCGCGTGGAGGGGCTTCGAGGTGTGGTCCGTCGACCTGCGCGACCAGGGCCGCTCGTCGCGCGCGCCGCGACGTCCCCGTGAGCGCTACGGGCTGGAGGCGCTCGCGCTCACCGACACCGCCGTCGCGGTGGAGCGCGTTCGCGCCCTCACGCAGACCGGGGAGGCGAAGGTCGACCTCGTGGGGGCCTCCCTCGGCGCGGCCGTCGTGTCGATGTACGTCGTGGGCGCGGGCGCCGACCGCGCGGGCTCGCTGGTCTCCTTCGGCGGCCCGGTGCGCTGGGAGCGGGTGCACCCGCTGGTGCGCGTGGCCTTCCGCAGCCCTCGCCTCGCCGGCGCGGTGCCCTTCCGCGGGACGCGCGCCCTCGCGGGGGTGGCCTTCCCGCTGCTCGTGCGCGCGCCGTGGGCCTTGTCGATCTACATGAACACCCGCTCGACGGAGACGGCTCGCTGGCGCGAGATGATCCAGACCGTCGAAGACCCCGTGCCCCGGATCAACCGCGAGATCGCCGAGTGGATCCGCGACCGTGACCTCACGGTGCGCGGCCGCAACGTGAGCGAGGGCCTGCGCCGCGTCGAGAACCCCATGCTCGCGGTGGTCGCCCTGCAAGACGGGATCGTCCCCGCCGAGACCGCGCGCAGCGCGTTCCACCTCAGCGGGTCGAGCGACAAGGCCCTCCTCGAGGTGGGAGGCGCCGACGCGCCGATGGCGCACGCGGACCTCTTCCTCTCGCGGCAGGCCGAGCGCGAGGTCTTCGAGCCCCTCGCCGCGTGGCTGGCCTCGCGGGCGTAGCGCACCGCCGGGCGCGCCGGGGCAATCCAACGCCCGAGGTGACGCGCATGGCGAAGACGCACGGAGCGGTGCCCACGAGGGCGCTCGGCAAGACCGGGGTCGAGGTCTCGATCGTGGGCCTCGGGGGCTACCACGCGGGCAAGGCCGCCACGCAGGACGAGACCGTGAAGATCATCCGCGCGGCGATCGATCGCGGGATCACCTTCATGGACAACTCCTGGGACTATCACGACGGCGCGAGCGAGGTGCGCATGGGCGCGGCGCTCGCCGACGGTTACCGCGAGCGGGTCTTCCTGATGACCAAGGTCGACGGGCGCACGAAGGAGTCGTGCGCGAAGCAGATCGAGCAGTCGCTCTCGCGGCTGCGCACCGACCGCGTCGACCTGATGCAGTTCCACGAGGTGATCCGCTTCGAGGACGTCGACCGGATCTTCGCCGACGGCGGCGCCCTCGAGGCGATGCTCGACGCGAAGAAGGCCGGCAAGCTCCGCTTCGTGGGCTTCACCGGCCACAAGGACCCGTCGGTGCACCTCTACATGCTGGAGCGCGCCGCCGCCCACGGCTTCAGCTTCGACGCCGTGCAGATGCCCCTCAACGCGCTCGACGCGCACTTCCGCTCCTTCGAGAAGCGCGTGCTGCCCCGGCTCACGGCCGAGGGCGTCGGCGTGCTCGGGATGAAGCCCCTCTCGGCGGGCAAGCTCGTCGAGAGCGGCGCGGTCTCCGCCGAGGAGTGCCTCCGCTACGCGCTCACCCTGCCGACCTCCGTGGTCATCACGGGCGTCGACGAGATGAAGTACGTCGAGCAGGCCGCGCGCGCCGCCGAGGGCTTCACCCCGATGAGCGACGACGAGGTGGCCGCGCTCCTCGCGAGGACCGAGCCCCTCGCGCGCGACGGCCGCCTCGAGGGCTTCAAGACCACGAGCGAGCACGACGCGACGGCGAAGAACCTCCAGTGGCTCGGGTAGAGTCCGAGCCCCGTGCCGCCTCGCGTCTACGACCCTGACCGCCTCGACGCCCGAGACCCCGCGCTCATCGACTCGGCCCTGCCCACGGCGCGCGCGGCGCTGCGCCTCTACGCGCGGCTCAGCGTCGAGGGCGAGGTGCCCGCCCCCGGCGGGCCGACGCTCTACGTGGGCAACCACAACAACGGGTTCCTCGGGCCCGAGGTGCTCGCCACGATGGCGACCCTGTGGAGCGCCCACGGCGCGACGGCGCCGCTCTACGGCCTCGCGCACGATTTCGCGATGGTGCAGGTCCCCTCCTTCGGGGCGCTCATCCAGCGCTTCGGGGCGATCCGCGCGACGCACGACAACGGCCGTCGCGCCCTCGACGCGGGCGCGGGCGTGCTGGTCTACCCGGGCGGCGACCTGGACTCGTAC
>JAEYZO010000504.1 GCA_023428035.1 Pseudomonadota bacterium
CCGCCGACGAGGGAGACGGCGAAGACGGCGAGGGCGAGCGCGGCGGCGAGGGCGCGGCGGAGCGCGGAGCGCGGTGCGGCGCGCGGGGTCGGCGGGCGGCGGGCCATCGACGCGGTCGAGGGTATCACCGCCCGCGGACGATGATCGAGCGGACCACGTCCTGCGGGTCGTCCATGGTGCTGAGGGAGATCACGTCGGCGCCGAGGTTCCACGTGCGGTGGGTGCGAACGCGGAACTCCACCCCCTCGGCCCCGTCGCTCGGCACGAAGAACTCCAGCGGGATGTCCCTCCACGCGCCGTCGGGGAAATCCCTCGCCGTGAGGTCGCGGGTCACCATCGCCACGCCGGGCCGCGCGAAGACGTCGACCACGCCCACCCCGTCGAAGGCCCGCTCCCCCGGCGTGGCCTTCAGCCTGAAGGTCACCCTCCACCGCCCCGGGGGGAGCGCGATGAACGGTCCGAACACGATCAAGCCCGGCGGCCGCGGGTCCTCGGCGCTCACCACCCGCGCGCGGCCGTCGCTCGCCGAAGGGTCACCCACCGAGCAGTTCGGGAAGTCTGTCTGCTCGGTGCCCTCGACCTCGTAGCGCCGGTTCACGAAGAGCTCCCGGATCGCCTGCGGGTTGCGGATGGGCGACTCCCCGCGCCGGAGCAGCACCGCGCCGTCCTCCCAGGCTACCGCGCCGAAGCCGTTGCGCATCAGCCGGAGGATGTACGCGTCGCGCTGGTCGGGGCTCGCGGGCCACGGGGGCCGCTGCAGGTCCACCAGGGCCCAGTCGGCGCGGTCGAGGCCGTAGGGGAAGATGACGCCCCACGGTCGGTTCGACAGCCGCGGGCCCACCCAGGTCGAGGCCGTCACCGTCGCGGCGGCGGGGATCCTCGCCACGAGGCGATCGACCGCGTGGACGTGCGGCGTGACCCTCCGCGCGTCGGTGCCGTGGACGGGCGACGCGAGGCTCGACGGGTGCAGCGCGGCCATGCCCGCGGCGGCCACCACCACGAAGGCCGCGAGGGCGCGGTCGAGGGCGCGGGGGTTCTTCACGCGCTTCAAGAGGTTCGCGGCGCCGTAGGCCGCGGCGAGGTACACGCCCGGGTGCTGGATCGCGCTGTAGTGGTACCGGAGCGCGACGATCTCGGGGTTGTCCGAGAGGAGCACGATCCCGAGCGGGAGGAGGAGCAGCGCGCGCCACCCGGCCACGAAGGGGAGGAAGGCCACCGGCGCGACGAGGGTGAGGAGGGTCGAGAGCCGCGCGTCGGTGAGCGCGTAGAGGCCGAAGCGCACGGGCTGACCGAGGAGCATCGCGACGGGCCCGCCGCGCCCCGCGAGGTGCCTGAAGTTCCGGAGGAACTTGTACCCGCCGGGGTCGTTCCCGTCGGACATGTACACGGGCACGCCCGGGGGAGGGCCGAACTTCTTGATGAGCACCGCCATCGCGAGGAGGCACCACGCGACCGACACCGCGGTGAGCACCGCCGAGCGCTTCTTGTCCGAGGCGTTCCCCGTGATGAAGCGCGTGAGGAGCGCCGCGGTGCCGGGGATGAACATGTCCTCCTTCACCGAGACGAGGAGGGCGAGGCTCAGCGTCGCGAGGCCGTAGCGCCGCTGGTGCAGCGACCACACGAGCCACGCGAGGGCCGGCGCCCCGAGCAGGTCCATGTGAAAGTCGTAGAGGAGCGCCACCTGCATCGGCGGCGTGAAGATCATCGCCGCCGCGAGCGCCGTGGCCAGCGCGCGAGAGAGCCCCACGCTCATCGCGAGGCGGTACACCGGCCACGCCGCGGCGGTGACGGCCACGGTCTGCACGATCAAGAGGCACGCGCTCGACGGCCACGCCGCGTAGAGGGGCACCAGCAGGAAGAGCACCGGAGAGAAGTGCTCCCCGAGGAAGCTGTAGCCCACCGTGGGGGAGTAGAGCGGGCGGCCGTGGAGCGTGTGGTAGAGGGCTTCCTTGAAGATCCCGAGGTCGACGGTGGCCGACCAGAGGGCGCGGTCGCGGGTGATCGCGAGGCCCGAGAACCACACCGCGTGCAGGGCCATGAGGGCGAGCATCGGGGCGTGGGATCTCCACCCACGGCTGTCGTCTTCGATCGCGGGGGGCCCCGAGGCGCGCGCGAAGAACACGGCCACCGCGACGCTCGACCCCAGGAGCGCGGCGATGAGCGCGGGGCGGCGCGTAGGGTCTTCCTGGCCGAGGGTGTAGGCCGTCGCGAGGAGCGGGAGCTCCACCGCGAGGAGCCGTCTCCAGGGCGTAGCGCCGACGGGGCCGAGGGCGTCGGGGCGGGCGGCTACGGCGACGAAGCCCAGCGCGGCGGCGGCCACGCCCCAGGGGACGGCCCCGAGCACGAAGCGCAGCGGGCCGTGCCCGAGGAAGCTCCCCGCGGAGAAGGCCGCCCAGAGGGCCTCGGTGTGCAGCGGCCACGCGACGGTGACCGTTCGCAGGCACCACGCCGCGATGAAGGAGAGCGCCGCGAGGCCCGCGACCCGGCCCCACCACCGCGCGCGGGGAGAGGGGCTCACTCGTCGACGCGCACGAGCACCGTCGAGATGTTGTCGGGCCCGCCGCCCTCGTTCGCGGCCTGCACCAGCTCGCGGCAGCGGTCTTCGAGGGAGCCCTCGCGCGCGAGGATGCGGGCGATCTCGGCGTCCTTCACCACCCCCGACAGCCCGTCGGAGCAGAGGAGGTAGAGGTCGCCCGTCATGAGCTTCTCGCGCCGCAGCTCGGGCTCGGTGTCGGCCGCGGTGCCGATGGCCCGGGTGATGACGTTGGAGTACCCGCCCAGCGCCGCGTGCGCGACGGGGTCGTCGCCCGCGAGCTCCTCGATGAGCGAGTGGTCGCGGGTCAGCCGCTCCAGCACGCTCGCGCGGAAGCGGTAGCACCGCGAGTCGCCGACGTGCGCGATGCCCATCTCCTCGCCGTCGCGGATGAGGGCCACGAGGGTGCTCCCCATGCCCTTGCGCTTGCGGTTGCGCGCGCCCTCTTCGATGACCCGCTGGTTCGCGAGGCGCGTCGCGTCGGCCAGCACCGCGAGGTGGTCACCGTCGGGGTGCTTCTGCACGTACTCGACGACGGTGGCGATGGCGAGCGCGCTGGCGACCTCGCCGGCCTGGTGGCCGCCCATCCCGTCGCACACGATGAAGAGCCCGAGCGCGTCTTCGACCGCGTACGAGTCTTCGTTGTGATCCCGCTCCCGACCTACGTCCGACAGCCCTGCGGCGACGAGCTTCATCCCTGTCCTCGAGCGCTCTGTATCCCGACGCAGACCGTCTGTGCCCCGTCGTGGCCGGACGGTACGCGGCCTCGCTCCCGAGGGTCAAGACGAGGAAACGCGCGGCGAGGAGGATCACCGCTCACGGCTCCCACACGCACTGCCCGCCCCTCATCGACGTCACCCTCCAGCCCGCGAGGCTCCGCGCCGCCCGCGACGCGCAGGGCGCGATCGCGTGGGATGCTCCGTGGCGCGCGAGCGTCTCAGCGGCCTCGGTCGACTTCATGACCCCGTCGTTCAGGTCGAAGGCCGCCCGCAGCACCTCCGCCGGGTAGCAGTCGTTCCGGGAGTCCCAGAACACCGTCACCCCCGGCGGTCGGTGCCTCAGCACCCAGCCCGTGTACGGCAGCGGCGCCCACCCCCTCGCCCCGCGCGGCAGCCCCTCGCCCCGCGCCCTCACGTCGTCGTCGTCCCGCGTCGGGTCGACCCACTCGCTCTCGCTCCGCCCCACCGCCGCGGGCGCCCACAGCGCGAGCCCCGACGCCAGCACCGCCCACGGCGCCCACCCTCGCGAGATCCCCTCCTCCTGCGCGGCCATCCACGCCGACCAGACCTCGACCGCGAGGGTCGCGCCGACCACCCCCGCGAGCCCGAGGTGACGGTTGTGCCTCAGCGCCATCGCCACCAGCGCGAGGCCCAGCGCCGCCCTCCCCCGCCACCGCGGCTCTCGCAGCGCCACGACCCAGGTCACCGTGAGCCCGGCGCGCCCCGCCAGCTCCGCCGTCGTCGCGGCCCGGAAGGGTTCTGAATT
>JAEYZO010000567.1 GCA_023428035.1 Pseudomonadota bacterium
CCTCGTCGCCGCCGTGGGCGAGCTCGGCGACGACGAGGTCGCCCACCACCTCGCCGAGGCCATGAACGACGGCCTGGCCTCTCCGCTCCCCGGCGACGACCCCGCGCGCGCCCCCTGGCGCTTCGCCCACGACCGCGTCGAAGAGGCCGCCTACGCCTCGCTCCCCGAGGCCGAGCGCGTGGCCGCCCACGCCCGCGTCTACCACGCCCTGCGCCTGCGCTGGGGCAACGACCTCGACGGCGAGCGGCTCTTCACCCTCTCGCACCACCTCTCCCTCGGCCGCTCCGAGATCACCCTCGACGACGACCGGCAAGAGGCCGCGAGCATCGCCCGCCGCGCCGCCACCGTCGCCCGCGAGGCCGCGGCCTACCGCGCCGCCCTCGACGACCTCGCCCTCGTCGACGAGCTCCGCGGCACCGACGGCTGGGCCGGCCGCCACGACGAGCGCGTCGAGCTCCTCGTCGACCGCGCCGAGTGCGCCTACCTCGCCACGGACTTCGCCGAGGTCGAGCGCGCCGCCGAGGCCGCCCGCGCCCTCGCCCGCAACGCCGTCGAGCGCGCCCGCGTCGAAGAGGTCCGGGTGCGCGCCTTCAACCACCGGGGCGAGCACGCCCGCGCCGTCGAGACCGCCCTCGCCGCGCTCAAGACCCTGGGGCAGCACTTCCCCGAGTCTCCCGGCAACGGGAGCGTCATCGGCGCCCTCGCGGCCACCCGCCTGAAGCTCGGCCGCCGCAGCGCCGACGCCCTCGAGGAGCTCCCCGAGCTCGAAGACCCGACCCTGGCCCTGGTGCTCAAGCTCCTGGTGTCGTGCTCGGCCTCGACCTTCTTCGTCGCGCCCAACCTCTTCCCGCTCATCGCGTTTCGGGTGGTGCAGATCACCGCGGCGAACGGCGCGACGGGGCTGTCGGCCTTCGGCTACGCGGCCTACGCCCTCCTCCTCACGGCGCACTTCGGCCAGGTCGAGACGGGGCTGCGCTTCGGCGAGCTCGCGCGGCGCACCGTCGACCGCTTCGGCGCCGAGGCGCTGCGCCCGCAGGTGGAGTTCCTCTTCAACTATTTCATCCGGCACTGGAAGGACCCGCTGGTCGACTGCGCCGCCGACCACGCCGTCGCCGCGCGCCGCGGGCTCGAGGTCGGCTCGCTGGAGTACTGGGCCTACAACCTCACCGCCGCCGACGCCGCGGAGTTCCTCCGGGGGGCGCCCCTGGAGCCCCTGCTCACCCGCGTGCGGCGCTCGCACGAGCAGCTGAAGGCCCTGCGGCAGACCAAGACCACGGCCTTCCACTCGGTCTTCGCGGGCATGATCGAGGTGCTGATGGGCCTCGGCGACGAGCGCGAGCTCGTGGCCCGCGAAGAGGAGGTCCTCGCGGGCTACGCCGCCGCGGGGGACCTCAACGGCACCACCAACATCCAGCTCTTCCGGGCGATCCGCCGGTCGCTCCTGGGCGACGCCCTCGGCGCCCTCGAGGCCGCGGGGCGCGTCGAGGAGCACATGGCCGTGATCGCCGGGCAGAGCTACCTGCCCGGGATGCGCTTCCACCAGACCCTGGCGCTCGCCGACGCGCTGCCCGCCATGTCCCTCGCCGACCGGGCCAAGGGCCACGTGAAGCTCCGGCGGCTGTGCAGCGAGCACCGGGCCTGGGGCGCCCGCGCGCCGGTGAACTACGGCCACCGCGCGACGCTCCTCGACGCCGAGCTGGCCCGCGTCGAGGGCCGGAGCGCCGAGGCCCTGGAGCGCTACGAGAAGGCCGTGAGCGAGGCCCGCGCCCACGACGCCGTGGCCGACCGAGGGATCGCCTGCGCCCGCGCCGCCGACTGGCACCGCTCCCAGGGGAGGGAGTCCGTCGCCCGCGCCCTCGCCGACGAGGCCCGGCGCTGCTTCGTCCGCTGGGGGGCCAAGGCCCTGGTCGACGCCCTCGACGCCCGCTACGGCGCCCCCTCGGCCCCGAAGAGCGAGAACCGCGCGTCGGTCCTGACGGGCACCACCAGCACCCAGCGCCTGGCGGCCCTCGACCTCGAGTCGGTGCTCAAGGCCGCCCGCGCGGTCTCGGGCGAGATCGAGCTCGAGGGGCTCCTGAAGAAGCTCGTCGCGGTGGTGATCGAGAACGCCGGCGCGCGGCGGGGGGCGCTCCTGCGGGTGCACAACGGCGCGCTGCGCGTCGAGGCCGAGGGCCACGCCGACGGCGAGGTCGCCCTGCGCGGCGAAGACCTCGCCCGCACCGAGGACCTCCCGCGCTCGATCGTGCAGTACGTCGCCCGCACGGGCGAGACCGTGCTCCTCGAAGACGCCGTGGGCGAGGGGCCCTACGTCTCCGACCCCTTCGTGCGCCGGGCTGGGGTGCGCTCGGTGCTCTGCACGGCCATCTCCCGGCAGGGCGAGGTGCGCGGGGTGATCTACCTGGAGCACCAGGGCTCCGCGGGGGCGTTTCCCCCCGAGCGCGTCGAGGTGGTGCGGGTGCTCTCGGCGCAGGCCGCCGTGTCGCTCGAGAACGCCGCCCTCTACGACGACCTCAAGAGCGCGCTGCGACGTCAGATCTCGCTCACCGAGGCCAACCTCCGCTTCGTGCCCGGGGAGTTCATCAACGCCCTCGGCCACGACGACATCGACGAGGTCGCGCTCGGCGACACGGTGCAGAAGGAGATGACCGTGCTCTTCTCCGACATGCGCGACTTCACGCGCCACGTCGAGGGGATGAGCCCGGTCGAGAACATCGCCTTCATCAACGAGTACCTGGCGCAGCTCGAGCCCGCGGTGATCGCGCACGGGGGCTTCGTCGACAGCTACATCGGCGACGCGGTGATGGCGCTCTTCGAGGGCTCCTGCGCCGAGGCGGTGGCCGCGGGGGTGGCGATGCAGCGGAGCCTGGCGCCCCTGAACGAGCGGCGACGCGCGCGGGGGCGCATGCCCATCACCATGGGCGTGGGGCTGAACACCGGGGAGCTCACCCTGGGCACCATCGGCGGCCCTCGGCGGATCAAGTGCGGGGTCATCGGCGACGCGGTGAACCTCGCGGCGCGCATCGAGTCGCTGACGAAGAGCTACGGGGCGGCGGTGCTGGTGGGCGAGGCGACGCTCGCGAAGGTCGAGCCGGGGAGGTTCTCGGTGCGCGAGGTCGACCGGGTGAGGGTGGTCGGGAGGCTCGCGCCGGTGACGATGTACGAGGTGCTCGACGCGCTGCCCGACGCGCGGCGCGAGGCGGTGGAGCGCACGCTCGGAGACTGGCGCGAGGCGGTCGAGGCCTACCGCGAGGGCAGGCTCGAAGAGGCCCACGCGGCCTTCGGTCGGTGCCACGCGGCGGTGCCCGACGACAGGGTGGCGAAGCTGCGCTACAAGCGCTGCGAGCGGTACCTGAAGGCGCGCCCCGAGGGCGAGTGGAGCGAGGTCGAGGAGCTCACGCACAAGTGAGGGACCCCGGACTTCAGCCCGAGGTCGGAGAGGCGGCGCTCAGGGCGAAGTCGAGCACCCCCTCCCACACGCGGTCGAAGTCGCGCGCGGTGAAGCCCGAGGCCGACTGGAAGAGGTCGTAGGCGTAGTAGCGCCGCGCGGTGCCCGGGCGGGCCTCGACGGCGCGGTGGTGACCCATGATGTCGGCGTGGTCGCCGTCGACGACCACCGTGTCGGGGCCGTCGGGCCACAGCATCGAGGCCGTGTTCACCACGCCGTCGTTCTCCCAGGCCGCGACGGGACGTCTCCGCCCGTCGAGGGTGACCCCCGCGGCGTCGGGGGGCGCGACGAGGGGGCCTCCCACGCAGGCGCGGTACGCGAGGCGAAAGACGAGGTCGACGTCGGGGCGCGGCCGAGGGTCGGGCCAGGTGAGGGGGTTGAAGAGCGAGAGCGGGCCCATGCGCGCGACGCGGGCGGGGTCGTCGGGGCAGCGCGCGACGGTGGCGTAGGAGCGGGTGCGCACGCCGTAGCGCGACCAAACCTCGCGCTCGGCCTCGCGGCGGGCGAGGTCTTCGTCGGCGCGGTCGGGCTCGCGCACGGCGAGGTCGTCGAGGGCCATCGCGTCGGCGTCGATGTTGCGGGTCCAGAGCTCGATCTGGGCGTGGGCCTCGCGGGCGCTGGCGGCCTCGGCGGCGGAGAGCCCGGGCCGGCCGTCGTCGCTCTCGGCGAGGGCGTCGCGGGCGGCGTCGAGGATGCCCGAGCGCGCGACGCGGGAGAGCGCCCAGGTGGCGACGAGGGGCAGCTCCGAGGGGCCCGGGAGACGTCGCAGCTCGACGGCGCGGCGGAGGGTGACGCGCAGGGCCTTCTGGGCGACCGCGTGGTCGCGCACCCACGACGCGGAGTTCGTGCCGAGGTGCGGCACCGAGAGGAAGCACACCCCGCGGATCATCGAGAGGACGCGCTTGTCTTCGACCACGACGGCGTCGTAGCGGCCGCCGTCGACGTGCGAGACCCCCGCGCCGTCGCCCGCGGCGAGCCTCCGGAGGAGCGCTCGGATGTCGAGCCCCCCCGTGGAGTGACCCACCAGCACGAGGTGGTCGCCCTCGCGGAACTCCCTGCGCGCGACGCGCTTGGTGAGGTAGTCCCGCAGGCGCAGGGCGCGGGCGTGCACGCTCGCGGCGGGGAGGTTGTCGAAGTAGTGCAGCGTGACGCGTCGTCGCGCGTCGGGGCCGGCGTCCTGCCAGCGGGCGAGGAGGGGCGTGAGGCCCGCGTAGTACTGGAGCTTGCCGAGCACGTCGAAGCCGCCGAAGCCCGGCACCAGCACCACATGCACGTCGCTCATCGGGTCTCAGCCTCCTCCGCGTCGACAGTAGACCCGCGCGGGAGGTCTACACGAGGCTTTCGGTGGTGACCGCGAGGTGCTCGACCTCGAAGCCGTAGCGCTCGGCCATCAAGGCCGCGACGCGGTCGCGGTGGCAGACCCTGTGGTCGGCCTCGAGGCACAGGAGGCACGCGGGGCCCTCCTTCGCGACGCGCGCGGCGTCGTCGAGGGCCTCGCGCGCGGCCTCGGTGTCGAGCTGCCGGTCGACGACGGACCAGAACTCCTTCATGCGCCCGGCGCGGGCGGCGGTGCGGCCCTCCTTCGGCGTGCCGAGGGCCTTGAGGTGCACGTAGCGCATGCCCGCGTCAGCGAGGGCGGCGGAGAGGGCGCGCTTGGAGAAGCCCGCGCGGCGGGAGTTGGGCAGCTCCCTCACGTCGATGAGAACGGCCACGCCGGCGTCGGTGAGCGCCCGCAGGAGCGCGGCCTGACCGCTCCGCTCGTAGCCGATGGTGTAGAGCTTCATCGCGGGAACATAGCGCCGCGCGCGAGGCGCGCCGGGTTGGTACTCTCGCGCGGTGGTGTCGCGGCGCGTGGTGGTCCCGGCGGTGGTGGTGGTGCTGTCGGCGCTGACGCTGGTGGGCGTGCGGATGCTGCTCGACGACACGGCGGCGACGCGCTGGAGCAACTGGCTCTCGGGCAGGGGCGACGCGGCCGACGTGCCCGAGGTGGTGGATGCCAGCGAGCCCGTGGCGGCGCCCGAGGTGGTCGACGCGGGGGGCGCGCCGTCGATGCCCTTCGTGCCGCCCGCGCGCACGGTGCGCGACCGCGCGGTGAGGGACGACATCCGGCGCAGGCTCTATCAGGCGTGGATGGCCTCGCTCGCGAGGGCCGTCGACGCGAGCGCGGGGCGGGCCGACCCCTTGCGCGCGCCGATGCCCACCCTGCCCGACGGCCGCGTCGACCCCGACTACGTGCGCGACCGCATCAGAGAGGACTTCGTGCCGCTCGCGCAGAGCTGCTACGACCAGTTGATCGAGCGGCGGCCCGGGGTGAGCGGGAGGGCCGTCGCGGAGTTCACGGTGATGGGCGACGAGCGCGTGGGCGGCGTGGTCGACGACGTGCGCGTCGACCCGGGCGACAGCGGCCTCGCCGAGACGGAGTTCTCCACCTGCCTGCGGGAGTCGATGTACACGGTGTCGTTCCGCCCGCCGCCGGGGCGGGGAACGCTGCGGGTGAGGTACCCCTTCCGCTTCACGCCCGATCCCCCGGAGGGCAGCGACGGAGCGGTGACTCCCAGCGACGCCACCCTCAGCGACGTCGCGGGGGATTGAGCGCCGTGTCGCGTTCTCCGCGCGAGGCAACTACGATCCGCGGGATGCGGCGTTGGGCTGCGCTCGCGGTGGCGCTGTGCGGGGGCTCGGGGTGCGTCGAGCCGAGGACGGGGATCGTCGTCCGCGTCGAGAGCGAGATCGCGTGGGG
>JAEYZO010000615.1 GCA_023428035.1 Pseudomonadota bacterium
GCCCACGCCTCCGAGGCCCTCTCTGCGGCCCTCGCCCGCGGCGGAGGCCTCGAGGCTCAGCTCCTCGCGACCACCCTCGCCCTGCGCGCGAACCGCCTCGACGAGGCCCGGCGCGCCGCCGAGGCCGCGCTGCGCCTCGACCCCAACGACCCCCGCGCCCGCTACAACCTCGGGCTGATCGCGCAGCGCGAGGGCCACTACAACCTCGCGCGGGAGTCGTACCTGCGGGCCCTGCGCGGCGACCCCGACCACTACCCCTCGCGCTTCAACCTCGCGGTGCTCACCCGCGGCGCCGGAGCCCTCGACGAGAGCCGGCACCACCTCGAGACGCTCCTGCGCGCCCACCCCGGAGACCACGCCGCCGTGACCCTCCTCGCCGAGATCGAGCGGCAGCAGCGCGACGCCATCAACGCCCGCACCCGGGAGTCTGACGGGGGGAGGCCGTGAACGACCTCTCTCGCCTCTGGGTCGCGGCGGGGGCGATCAACGCGATGCTCTCGGTGGCCGCGGGTGCCTTCGGCGCGCACGCGCTCCGACAGCGGTTGGAGCCCCGGATGCTCGAGGTCTTCGAGGTGGGCGCGCGCTACCAGATGTTCCACGCGCTCGGGATGCTCGCGGTGGCCTGGGTCGCGTCGCAGCGCGCGGGCGCGAGCGCGGCGGGCTGGGCGATGCTCGCGGGGGTGGTGCTCTTCTCGGGCTCGCTCTACGCGATGGCCCTCACCGGGGTGCGCGCGCTCGGGGCGATCACGCCGATCGGCGGGGTGGCCTTCCTCGTGGGGTGGGCGCTCCTCGCGAGGGCCGCGCTCCTACGCTGACCTCGTCGGCACGAGCCACTCGACGAGGCACCACGCGGGCTCCTTCGAGCCGCTGGTGGGCTGCGCCCGCATCCGCTGGCGAACGTCGTCGAGGATCATCTTCGACGCCCGCCCGTACGCCTTCGACGCGTGCGCGAGGGCCTTGCGGTGCTCCGGGCCGCAGCGCTTGAAGAACTCCGAGCCCGGGGTGAGGTCACCCTTCAACAGCTTCGTGGGTCGCCCGCAGCGCGCCGGGGAGTCTTCTTTACGAACATCGATGAAGCCGTCGATCACCACGCCGCCGAGGAGGTAGCCGCGGTCGGGGTCGACGCCTCCATCCGTGAGCCCACCCACGGCGACGGAGTACCCGCAGCGACCCTCGACGTAGCTCACCAGCGCGCTCTCGTAGTGCTCTCTCAGCGGGTCGTTCTGGCGGTGGCGCGGGAGGTCCTGCGCGAGGTGGGCGTAGACCTCGTCGAAGCGAGCGTCATCGTCGAGCCCGAGGGAGCGGTGAAAGCCCGCGAGCAGCTCGGCGCTGAACTCGGGCGCGAGCGTGACCCCGACGCAGACGCGGGCGTAGACCTCGACCAGCATGGCGCGGGACGTCTACCCCACGACGCCCCAGAGGTGGTGAGGCGATCGTGGCATCGTTGCTCGGGTTCGTGGCACGACGCCGCGAGCGCGGCGGGCGCGGTTGACCATCGCGACGCGGTAGGGCAATCGGATCGGGCGGCCCTCACCGGGCGCAGCCCCCAGTCACTTCTTCACCGTTCGCTCCGGGAGAGAGTCGTCATGACCGTTCGCCACAGCAGCAGCCAGTCGTCGAGGGAGTTGATCGACTCCGAGGACCTCCGCCAGGAGTACCGCGAGAAGGAGCTCTCCCGCCGCGCGATCCTGCAGGGCGCGCTCGCCGCGGCGGCGCTCGCCGCGTGCGGTGACAACACCGCGACGGGCAACAACACCCCCGTCGACGCGGGCGGCAACCCCACCGACGCGGGCAACAAGCCCGTCGACGCGGGCGCCCCGCCCGAGGACGTGCCCCCCGCGCGCACGCCGCACCTGGTGGGCCTCGGCTGGCACGAGACCGACCACGTCGCCGCCGCGCGCCTCGCGCTCGAAGAGACCCTGGGCCTCGGGATGATCTCCCGCGGGCAGACCGTCTACCTCAAGGTCAACACCAACTCCGGCGACGCGTTCCCCTACTCGACGAGCCCGGAGATCATCCGCTGGCTGGTGGGGCTCCTGCGCGACATCGGCGCCGAGGTCTTCATCGGCGACCGCTCGTTCTGGGGCGACACCAACACCCAGCGCAACTTCGACCGCAACGGCATCAGCGACATCGCGTCGGAGCTCGGCGTGCCCCTGCACGTCTTCGGCTCCACCGAGAGCCTCGCGTCGGGTGGCCGCTCGGACCGCACCAGCGTCGAGTGGATGGAGCTCCCGACGGAGCTCGATCAGATCGGCGCGCGGAGCCAGTGGTGGGACGGCACCATGCGCATCCCGGTGATGGTCGCCCAGGCCGACCACATCATCAACCTGCCCTGCGTGAAGACGCACTTCATCGCGACCTTCACCATGGCGATGAAGAACATCATCGGGGTGATCCACCCGGTCGACCGCTCTCGCACGCGCAACCTCGGCGCCCACGACGGCGGCGTGCGCGGCAGGCTCTTCCGCCAGACGGCCTACATGAACAAGGCCCTGCCCACGGTGAGCATGAACATCCTCGACGGGTGGAACGCCCTCATCACCGGCGGCCCCACCCCGAGCGACCGCCCCTCCGGCGCGCCGTCGAACTTCATGCCGCAGATCGCCGAGCCGCACACGGTCATCTGCTCCGTCGACCGCCTCGCGGCGGACCTCACCGGCGCGGCGATCCTCCGCACGCTCTCGCCCTCCTACGAGCAGATCACCCGCGGGGCCTCCCTCTGGGACAACCGCCAGGTCGGCCCCGCGGTCGAGGCCGGCGTCGGCATCACCGCGCGCGAGCAGTACGACCTCTCTGGCCCCACCTGGGACCAGACCGACATGATCCGCTCGATCGTGATGACCTGATCAGCGCCCCAGTCAGCGCAGGGGCGCGGGCATACAGCGCGAGGGGCCCTGGATGGGCCGGTCCTGACAGACCAGCAC
>JAEYZO010000818.1 GCA_023428035.1 Pseudomonadota bacterium
ACGGTGTGGTTCGGGCAGGACCTCTTCGCGCGCTTCGGGCTGCCGCCCGAGCTGGACTGACGTCGCTCACCGCGCGCACCCGGACGACGACGCCCGGACCTCCGGCGTCCCGGACCTGCCGGGTGCCCAGGGGTCCGGGCGTCGTGGTGCGAGGGGTCAGGACGTCGGGTTCGACGCGCCCGAGCGGCGACGGCCACGGCCACCGCGGCGGCGACGAGCAGCGCAGCGGGCCAGCGGGGGAGCGACACGAGCCCGCGCCGGAGCGTGCCCTCGGGGGGCCGCACCGTCACGACGCGCTGGAGCGCGAGGAGCAGGGCGAGCGCGGCGTGGCCCATGGGCTCAGTCGTCTGAGCGCAGCCCGTGCTTGCGGAACAGGTCGCGGAGGTAGTGCCTCTCGATGCCGGCGAGCGCGGCGGCGCGCGAGAGGTTGTCGCCGGTGCGGTGCAGGAGGCGCTGGAGGTAGTCCTTCTCGAACTCGTCGATGAGCGAGCGCTTGGCCTCTTTGAAGGGCGTGAGCGGAGCGTCGGGGGCCACCGTGCCCGCGGGGGAGGGGGCGCGCGACCGCTCGCCGGTGAGCATGCGCTCGAAGGCGAGGTCGGCGTTGGAGATCACCGCGCCCTCGGCCATCATCGCCGCGCGCTCGACGGTGCTCTTGAGCTCGCGCACGTTGCCCGGCCACTCGCGGCGCTGGAGCTCTTGCAGGGCCTCGGGGGCGATGGCCCTCGCGCACTGCGTGACCGCCGGGAGCTGCTGGAGGAAGTGGTAGACGAGCATGGGGATGTCGTCGGCCCGCTCTCGCAGGGGGGCGATGGCGACGCGCGCCTGCGCGAGGCGGTAGTAGAGGTCCTCGCGGAAGCGCACCTGGTTGATCATCTGCCGCAGGTCGCGCCAGGTGGCGGAGATCACCCGCACCTGCACCGGCCGCGGGGTGGTGGAGCCCACCCGCACCACCTCGCGGCGCTCGAGCACGCGAAGGAGCTTGGGCTGCAGGTCGAGCGGGAGCTCGCCCACCTCGTCGAGGAAGACCGTCCCACCCTCGGCGGCCTCGAAGATGCCGATGCGGCGCTCGTTGGCGCCCGTGAAGGCGCCCTTCTCGTGGCCGAAGAGCACGCTCTCGGCGAGGGTGCCGGGGATGGCCGTGCAGTCGAGCACGACGAAGGGCCCGTTGGCGTAGGGGCTGGCGTCGTGGACGGCGCGCGCCGCGAGCTCCTTGCCGGTGCCGGTCTGGCCCTCGATGAGGATCGAGAGCTCGGTGCGCGCGAGGCGGGCGAGGGTTCCGAAGAGCTCGCGCATGCCGACGCTGCGGCCCCGGAGCTCGCCGAAGGCGTGGATGTCGGCGACCTGGGTCTCGACCGCGGCGTCGAGCTCGACGCGCACCAGGGAGGAGCCGAGCTCGACCGTGGCGCTCGAGGGGAGCACGGCGCTCTCGATGCGGGCGCCGGCGTAGCGCACGCCGTTGCGCGACGAGAGGTCTTTCACGCGCACGCCGCCGGAGTCTTCAGCGCCGGTGAGCTCGGCGTGGAAGGCCGACACCGTGGGGTCGGTGAGGCGCAGGTCGCAGCCCTGGGACCGACCGATGATGCCGCGGTTCTGGGTGAAGACCGTGGTGCGGCCGGCGTCGGGGCCCGAGACCACGGTGATGCGCACGCCCCGCACCGTGGGCCCCACGAGGCGCTCGGGGAGGATGGTGCGGGTGTTCTCGATGTCGGGGGACCGAGGGTCGCGCGTCACGTCGGGGGATCATGCCACCGTGGGGGCTCCGCGCGCGAGCCCCTACGGCGGGCGCCGCTTCGGTGTAGGGTGCGGCGGCGTGAGCGACGAGGACGACGTCGAGGTCGACGACCCGAAGAGCCAGCGCCGCGAGGCGCCACGCGCCGCCCGGCAGGACGTGTGGAACCTCCCGAACGCGCTGACCATGGCGCGGGTCGCGATGATCCCCGTGGTGCTGTGGTTCGTCGCGTCGGCCACCCCCCGCGACGGCTGGATCGCGGCGTGGCTCTACGGCGCGACGGCGGTCACCGACCTCCTCGACGGGTGGCTCGCCCGCCGCGCCAACCTCATCACCGTCTTCGGCAAGTTCATGGACCCGCTGGCCGACAAGCTCCTGGTGATGGCCATGCTCGTGTACCTCACGCGCATGGGCCGCGTGGCGCCCTGGGTGGTCGTGACCCTCGTGGCGAGGGAGATCACCATCACCGCGCTGCGCTCCATCGCCGCGAGCGAGGGCGTGGTCATCGCCGCGGGCGAGAGCGGCAAGTGGAAGGCCGCCCTGCAGATGGTGGGCATCCTGATGCTCGTGCTGCACTACCCCTACCGGGTGATGCCCTTCTGGCCCGGCGAGGTCGACCTCAACGTCTGCGGCCAGTGGCTGGTGCTGCTCTCGCTGGTGTTCTCGGTCACCTCGGCGGTCGAGTACGTCAGGCTCTTCGTCGCTGCGGTCGAGGCCAAGGAGCAGCGGCTCCAGCACCCCTCGTAGGGCTACGCGGGGGCTGGCGGCGGGGCGGTCTCGCCCCTCGCGTCGGGCGGGTCGGTGGTCGCGTCGGAGGGGCTGGTCGGCGGGCGGGAGTCGGCGCGGGCGATGGTCACCGCGAACACGCTGCCGCCGCCGTCGCGGGGGTGCACCTCGACGCGGCCCTGGTGTGACTCCGCGATGCGCTTGACGATCGCGAGCCCGAGGCCCGTGCCCCGCGCGGTGCCCGAGAAGAAGGTCTCGAAGATGCGGTCGCGCATCTCGTCGGGCACGCCCGGGCCGCGGTCGAGCACGCGGATCTCGGCCTCGTGCGGCGAGCCCGAGATGTCGACGGTGACCCGCGTGCCGGGGCGTGACACCTGCGCTGCGTTGCGGATGAGGTTCCAGAGGACCTGCTTCACCTGCGCGGCGTGGGCGCGGGGGGGCGTGGCCGCGGCGGCGGGGGGG
>JAEYZO010000822.1 GCA_023428035.1 Pseudomonadota bacterium
CGCGCCGCGAGCCCTACCCCGCGGTGTGGCAGGCGGCGCGCGGCGCGGCGCGGTCGGTGGTCGACGTGGGCGAGGCGGGGCGGGCGAAGACCGTGCGCTTCGAGCTGGAGCCCGCGATGGAGTCGCCCGAGAGGGCTGCGGGCCTCGCCCTCGACGCCGCGCGTCGGGGGGCGCGGGTGATCGTGCTGCGCAACACCGTGAAGGGCGCGCTCGAGACGCAGCGCGCGCTGGAGTCCCTCGCGGCGGGCGACGAGGCGGTGTTGTTCCAGTGCGAGGGCAGGGTGACGCTGCACCACTCGCGCTTCGCCCGCGGTGACCGCGAGAGGCTCGACCGCGCGCTGGAGGAGCGCTTCGGCAAGGGGAGCCCCTCGCGCGGGTGCGTGGTGGTCGCGACGCAGACGGTGCAGCAGTCGCTCGACCTCGACGCCGACCTGATGGTCACCGACCTGTGCCCGATGGACGTGCTCCTACAGCGGGTCGGGAGGCTGCACCGACACGATCGGGCGCGGCCCGAGGGCTTCGCTGAGGCGCGCTGCGTGGTGCTCACGCCCGCGGAGCGGGACCTCGCCGCGCTGATCCGCAGGGACGGTCGCCCCCGAGGGGAGCACGGCCTGGGCACGGTCTACGACGACCTGCGGGTGATCGACGCGACGTGGCGTCAGATCGTGGCGAGGTCCGTCGTCTGTATCCCCGAGATGAACCGGGAGCTCGTCGAGGCCACCACGCACCCCGAGGTGCTCGGGCGCGTGGGCGATGGCGACCCGCGGTGGAAGCAGCACCAGAGCTGGGTGCGGGGGCAATTCTACGGGGACCGCAGGGTGGCCGGAGACAACCTCATCCCGCGCGACGAGGGCTTCGGTGAGATGAGCTTCCCCGACGCGGAGCTCGGGCGGCGGGTCTCGACGCGCCTGGGCGAGGGCGACCGTCGGGTGACCCTGGCGCCGGCGGCCACGAGCCCCTTCGGCGAGGCGGTGAAGGAGCTCACCATCCCCGCGCACCTGTGCCGGAGCGTTCCTCCCGAGGTGGCCGAGGCGCCCTGCGCGAAGGGAGATGAGGGCTTCGCGTTCCGCTTCGGGCCTGTTGATTTCACCTACGACCGCCTCGGGCTCAGGCCCGCGGGCGCGGTCGCCGCGCTCCCTCCCACCGTCACCGATGAGGACGAGACCGATGCCTGATGTCGTCTACGACCTGTTGCGGGATGCCCACTTCCGCGTGACCGACGCGCGCGGAGACGAGGCGAGGGTGAGTCTCGCGGGGGCGCTCGCGCGCTTGTCCGCGGGTGCGCACACCGAGTTCGCGGGGCTGCGGAGCCACCAGCTCCACCCGTGGTTCGCGTTCATCGTGCAGGTGGCCGCCCTCGCGGCGCGGCGCGCGGGGAGCGACGGGAGGGCGCTCCCGACGGACGAAGGGACGTGGACCTCGTGGTTGCTCGCCCTCGGCGGCGGGGTCCCCGAGGCGTGGTGCCTGGTGGTGGACGACGTCGCGAAGCCCGCGTTCCTGCAGCCGCCGGTGCCCGAGGGGAGCATCAAGGAGTTCAAACCCGTCGAGACGCCGGACCTCCTCGACGTGCTCATCACCGCGAAGAACCACGAGAAGAAGCGGGCCCGGATGAGTCGCGCGAGCGCGGAGCACTGGGCCTTCGCGCTGGTGTCGTTGCAGACCTCCGACGGTTATCCCGGCGCAGGGAACTACGGCGTCGCCAAGATGAACTCCGGCTCGGGTAGCCGGCCCGTGGTGGGGGTCGCGAAGGGCGAGACCCTCGCGGATCGCTTCGGGAGGGACGTTCGCGTCTGGTTGGAGTCGCACGACGACATCGCAGAGCGGTTCGGCTACGCGCGAGACGGTGGAGTTGCGCTCGCGTGGTGCGAGGCTTGGGACGGCGAGACGACCCTGGCGCTCCAGGAGCTCGACCCATGCTTCGTCGACTGTTGCCGTCGGTTGCGGCTCACGCTCGGTCCAGACGGAGTCGTCAGCGCGAAGAAGAAGTCGAGCAAGGGGCTTCGGGTCGACGCCAACGCGCTGAAGGGCGTGCTCGGAGACGTGTGGATACCCACGAAGCTCGAAGACCCTCCGGCCGCGCTGACGGTCGCAGAGACGGGCTTCACGTACTCGCTCACCCAATCGTTGCTTCCGTACTCCGACGTCTTCCGGGTGAGTCCCGCGACCGAGCTGCGCGCCGAGGACGGCGACGCGCCGGTGTTCATCGCCCGGGTGCTCGCCCGGGGACAGAGCAAGACCAACGGGCTCCATGAGCGTGTCGTCCCGATCCCGCCGCGGGTGAAGAGTCTGCTGGCGACGCCCGACGCGAAGGCGCAGCTCCGCGCCAGGTCGAGATTCCAGGTCGACACCGCTGGGAACGTGAGGCGCGAGGGCCTGCGTCAGGCGCTCCTGTCTCTGGTTCAGGGTGGTCCCAACAAGGTCAACCAGGACGACCGGCGGGCCGACCGCGTTTCGCTCTGGTTGTCGCAGTTCGAGCGTGGCGTCGACGTGATGTTCTTCGATGCGCTCTGGTCGAACGCAGAGAAGTCGAAGGAGGGCGCCGACCGCGACTGGCAGACGCGCGTCGCGAAGCTCGCCCGCGCCGTGCTGCGAGACGCCGTCGCGTCAGCGCCCGTCGCGACGATGCGTCGATACAGGGCCGAGGCGAAGGCGAATCAGATCCTGACCCAAGCCCTGTCCAAGCACTGCCCGCTCTTCTTCAGCGACGACACCAAGACCCAGGAGACCTCGACGTGAACGACCCGCTCCCCACCGACGACGCCTCCGCGCGTGAGAGCGTCTCCCTCTCCACCCTCGTCGACCGCCTCGCGCGGCACATCTCCGAGGCCGGCCCCGGCGACGTCGCCGCGCTCCGACGTCTGCGCCCAGGCTCACCCCAGGTGGGCGCGTACTGGAAGCTCCTCGCGACGGTGCTGGAGCCCGCCGACCGACTCCCCGGCGAGGTGGGCGCGCGGGAGGAGGCCGAGCGGCGCTGGGCGGTGATCCTCGCGGCGATGGCCGAGGCCGAGGGCTTCCACGCCCCCAACGCGAAGCTCGGTCGGGTGCTCGCCGAGTGCGGGGTGCCCGAGGTGCGGGTGCTGAAGCTCCTGCGTGCGTCGGGCGACGCGCTCGCCGACGCGGTGCGCGTGACGGTGCACCACCTCGTGAGCCGCGGCGCGCGCTTCGACCAGACCGCGATCGCCGCGCTGGTGCTCTCCGACGGCGACGCCCACGAGGAGCGCGTGCGTCGGGGGATCTACCGAGACTTCTTCGGCGCCCAGGGCGCCTGAACCATCGAGACCGAGGAGAGAGAAGACATGGCCAGGTTCATCCAGATCCACACGCTGACCTCGTACCCCGCGAGCCTCTTGAACCGCGACGACGTGGGCTTCGCCAAGCGCGTGCCCTTCGGGAGCGCGACGCGCACCCGGGTCTCGTCGCAGTGCCTGAAGCGCCACTGGCGCACCTTCGAGGGCGCGCACTCGCTCGGCGAGGCGGGGCCGACGTCCATCCGCTCGAGGCTGACCTTCGAGCGCTACGTGTACGAGCCGCTGCTGCGCGAGGGGGTCGACAAGCCCATCGCCAGCGCGGTCACCGAGGCGCTCATGGCCTACGTGCTCGGCGAGAGCGAGAAGAAGAAGGCCAAGGACGACGACGGCGCCAAGGCCAAGGGCAGGAGGGGCGCGAAGAAGGACGACACCTCGGCGGAGGCGACCGAGGCCCCCGAGGCGAGCGCGAAGGGCGGGCCTCGCACCACGCAGGTGACGGTGCTCGGGCGGCCCGAGGTGGACTACTTCCTGTCGGTGGCGCGGGAGATCGCCGCGGAGCCCCCGTCGCCCGACAAGCTCGCCGACGCGATCAAGAGGCGCTTCGGCAAGGAGGGAGAGAAGAACCTCAAGGCGATCAAGAACGGCGGCCTCGACGCGGCGATGTTCGGCCGGATGGTCACCAGCGACGTGCTCGCGCGGGGCGACGCGGCGGTGCACGTCGCGCACGCGATGACCGTGCACGGGGAGCTCGCCGAGACCGACTACTTCTCCGCGGTGGACGACCTGTTGAAGGGCGGCGACGACGAGTCGCTCGGCAGCGGGCACATCGGCACGGCGGAGCTCACCACGGGGCTGTTCTACGGCTACGTGGTGGTCGACGTGCCCTTGCTCGTCTCGAACCTCACCGGCTGCGACAGGAAGGACTGGGAGAAGGCCGACCGCGACCAGGCGGCGGACCTCGTGCGGAGGCTCGTGCACCTCGTGTCGAAGGTGTCTCCCGGGGCGAAGCTCGGGTCGACGGCGCCGCACAGCTACGCCCAGTGCGTCTTCGTCGAGGCGGGCGACGAGCAGCCGCGGGTGCTGGCCAACGCGTTCCTCGAGCCGGTGCAGGCCCGAGGAGACCTGTTGGCGAACGCGTACCGCGCGCTCGATGAGCACCTCGAGGAGCTCGACGGGATGTACGGCGCGACCACCGCCCGCGCGGTCGCCGCGGTGGACCCGAAGAAGGTGCTCACCCCGGCGCGCTTCGGTGAGCGGCGGAGCCTCGACGCGGTGGCGGCGTGGGCGGCGGAGCGGGTCGGGGGCGGGGCGTGATCGACGTCCTGCTCCTGCGCCTCGACGCGCCGCTGATGAGCTTCGGCGGCGAGGCGGTCGACGCCGAGGGCGTGACGCGGGAGTTCCCCGGGAGGGCGATGCTCGCGGGGCTGGTCGCGAACGCGCTCGGGTACGAGCACCGGGACTTCGATCGGCTCCAGGCGTTGCAGTCGCGGCTCCGCTACGCCGCGAGGCAGGACCGCGCGGGGGAGCGGGTGGTGGACTTTCAGACCATCGACCTCGCGCAGCCCTACATGGCCGCGGGCTGGACCACCCGCGGCTACCCTGAGGAACGTGGCGGTGACCGCGACAAGGATCCACGTAAGCAGACTCACCTGCGGTGGCGCCACTACCTCGCGGGGGCGTCGTACACGGTGGCGCTCTCGCTCACGGGCGAGGGTGACCCCTCCCTCGACGCGGTGGAGCGCGCCCTGCGCTCCCCCGAGCGGCCCTTGTTCATCGGCCGCAAGTGCTGCCTCCCCGCGACGCGGCTCGTGCTGGGCCGGGTGACCGCGGCGACGCTCCGCGCGTCGCTCGCGCTCGCGCCCTCTCCCAGGGGAACTTCACCGGGCCCGCGCAAGGCGTGGTGGCCCGTGGACGAGGGCACCGACGCGGGGCGCACGCTCGCGCTCGTCGACGACATGGACTGGTCCAACCAGGTGCACACCGGCCGTCGCTTCATGCAGGAGGGGACCGTGACCACGGAGGCTCGCGATGGCTGAACCGCTACGCATGGCGCGGGTGCCCCTCGACGGCGCCGCGCTGGTCGAGGTCGCGCGTCGACGCGGGCTCCCGACGAGGGAGCTCGACCTGGGCTACACGGCGCACTGCGCGCTCACGGAGTTGTTCGGCGAGCTCGCGCCGCGACCCTTCTCGCTGCAACCGACCACGGGGCGGTGGCAGCCGGTGCTCGGGTACACCACGGCCGACGCGAAGGCCCTGCGCGCCCGCGCGGAGCTCGGCGCCGACCCGTGGTTGTTCGAGCG